>DASRQG010000267.1:0-7597 GCA_035645995.1 Mariniphaga sp.
TTACAGAAGCCGGATTAGGTATAGATGATGTTGCCGGAAAAATTAAATTTAATTTTGGCATCGGCAATAATTATTTCATGGAAATTGCCAAACTCAGAGCAGCACGTTTGTTATGGGCACAGATCGTGAAGTCTTTTGACCCAAAATCTGATGAAGTTGCCAAACTTATTGCACATAGCAAATCCAATACTTACAATAAAACTGTTTATGATCCTTATGTAAATATGCTGCGTACGCAGACTGAAACAATGTCGGCTGTTCTGGGTGGAGCTGATTCAATTACAGTATTGCCTTTTAACGCAGTTTTTGGAGATACAACAGAATTTTCAGAGCGTATAGCCCGTAACCAGCAAATCTTATTAAAAGAAGAATCACACCTCGATAAGATTGCTGATCCGGGAGCAGGGTCATATTATATTGAAAACCTTACTGCTTCTTTGGCAGATGAGGCTTGGAAACTTTTTCTGAAGGTTCAGGACAAAGGAGGATTTATACAGGCATTCCGTAAAGGTTTTGTTCAAAGTGAAATCAAAGCAATGGCTGAAAAGAGAGATGCCAGCCTTGCACTGCGTCGTGAGAATCTTTTGGGTATTAATCAATTCCCAAATTTCACAGAATCAGCTAATAATGAGCTTCAGGATTGGGTTTTTAAACCTTCCGATTGTACTGCTGAAGGTGCAGAAGTTGAAACATTAAAACCATACAGAGCAGCACAACCATTTGAGGCCTTACGCTATAAAACAGATGTATATGCCAAAAATAATAAAAGGCCTGTAGCCTATATGTTGCCGATCGGAAATCTCGCCTTCCGGAAAGCAAGGGCTCAGTTTAGTACAAATTTCTTTGCAGTTGCCGGCTTTGAAGTAATCGATAACATTGGTTTTAAAACAGTGGAAGAAGGGGTTCGGGCTGCTAGAGCTAAAAGTGCGGATATAATTGTTGTTTGCAGTTCTGATGAAGAATATGCGGAAATTGTACCGCAAGTGGCTGAAATGCTTGATAAAGAAATTCTGGTTGTGGCAGGAAATCCGGAATGTAGACCTCAATTGGAGGCAAAAGGTATTACCAACTTTATACATGTGAAGACCAACATACTGGAAGAGTTAAAAGAATACCAGTCAAAGTTGAATATAAATATTTAAACATAAAGTGTGTTGTCATTTTTAGCAACTATTTGTCTTTGTGTTCAAAAACAATAAATATGAAACCGGATTTTAAAAATATAGACATAAAAAAAGTTTTTCAGCAGAAAGAAAGTGCTGAACAGGCTTCTCAAAATAACGTAAAAAAGGATTGGCTCACTCCCGAACTGATACCAGTTAAGCCTCTATACACAAAAGAGGACCTTGAAGGTATGGAACATCTGGATTATGCTGCAGGGGTTCCTCCTTATCTTAGAGGGCCATATTCAACCATGTATGTGATGCGTCCCTGGACCATCAGACAATATGCAGGGTTTTCGACAGCAGAAGAATCAAATGCATTTTACAGACGTAATCTGGCAGCAGGCCAGAAAGGATTGTCGGTAGCATTCGATTTAGCTACGCATAGGGGTTACGACTCCGATCATCCCCGGGTAGTGGGTGATGTTGGTAAAGCTGGTGTGGCGATTGACTCAATCCTCGACATGAAAATTCTGTTCGATGAGATACCATTGGATAAGATGTCAGTGTCAATGACAATGAATGGAGCTGTGCTCCCAATCATGGCATTCTACATTGTTACCGGACTTGAACAAGGAGCTACCCTTGAACAGCTTTCAGGAACTATACAAAATGATATCCTTAAAGAATTTATGGTGAGAAATACTTATATCTATCCACCTGAATTCTCAATGAAAATTATTGCCGATATTTTCGAGTTTACTTCGAAGCACATGCCGAAGTTTAACTCTATATCAATTTCGGGTTATCACATGCAGGAAGCAGGTGCAACAGCCGATATCGAAATGGCTTATACACTTGCCGATGGGTTGGATTATCTGCGTACCGGTATCCATGCAGGTTTAGACATTGATGCATTTGCTCCAAGATTATCCTTTTTCTGGGCCATTGGTATGAATCATTTCATGGAGATAGCCAAAATGCGTGCTGCCCGTATGCTCTGGGCAAAGATTGTTAAGGAGTTCCATCCAAAGAATCCAAAATCTATGGCTTTGCGTACTCACTCGCAAACTTCGGGCTGGTCTTTGACTGAACAAGATCCGTTTAACAATGTGGGCCGTACTGCTATTGAGGCTATGGCTGCAGCTCTTGGACATACCCAGAGCTTACATACAAACGCGCTTGATGAAGCTATTGCTTTGCCAACCGATTTTTCTGCACGTATAGCAAGAAATACACAGCTGCATCTGCAGATGGAAACCGAAATAACCCGTTCTCTTGATCCATGGGCAGGTTCGTATTATGTTGAAACACTAACTCATGAATTGGCTCAACGCGGATGGCAATTAATTGAGGAAGTTGAAAAACTTGGTGGTATGGCTAAAGCTATTGAAACAGGTGTTCCAAAGATGCGTATTGAAGAAGCAGCTGCCCGTGCACAGGGTAAGATCGATAGTGGAACCCAGACAATCGTAGGGTTGAACAAGTACCGTCTCGAAAAGGAAGATCCTATTGACATACTTGATATTGACAATACAGCAGTGCGTTTGTCACAGATCGAAAGGTTGAAAAAACTACGTGCTGAACGTAATGAAGAAGATGTAAAAGCAGCACTTGCAGCCATTACTAAAGCTGCTGAATCAGGGAAAGGGAATCTCCTGGAGCTTGCAATCGATGCTGCCAGGAAACGTGCATCATTGGGTGAAATATCTGACGCTTGCGAAAAAGTGGCAGGACGTTATAAGGCAGTAATCAGAACAATTGAAGGCGTGTATAAATCAGAAGCAAAAGGTAAGTCAGAATTCCAGGAAGCACAGAGTCTGGCGCAGAAGTTTGCAGAAATGGAAGGCCGTCAACCACGTATTATGGTTGCCAAAATGGGTCAGGATGGCCACGACCGCGGTGCTAAGGTTGTAGCTACAGGATATGCCGATATCGGTTTCGATGTGGATATGGGGCCACTGTTCCAGACGCCCGAAGAGGCTGCACGTCAGGCAGTGGAAAATGATGTTCACGTATTGGGTGTTTCTTCGCTGGCAGCCGGTCATAAAACTCTGGTGCCTTCTGTTATCGAAGAGCTTAAAAAACTAGGACGTGATGATATAATGGTAATTGTGGGTGGTGTAATTCCTTCACAGGATTACCAATATCTGTATGATGCTGGTGCCGTGGCAATTTTTGGCCCTGGTACTAGTGTAACCACTGCAGGTAAGAAAATCCTTGAGATATTAATTGAAGCTTATAAGGAAGATTAACATAAAAGCTGAATAATTATTTTAAAAGCCGGACTATCATTAGCCCGGCTTTTCTATTCTGTTCGATCTGAATGTTTTAATTATTGTTGTCTTCTGTGGATTACACAATATTATTTGTCGACTGATGATTTTGGTAAATGCTTGCCAATAACTTCTGCCCAAATTTTATAACCTTTCTTATTCAGGTGAAGGTTATCATCCACGAATATATCTGTATAAACGTCACCATTCTGATCAACCATTGCATTCCATACGTCAGCGAACTCTACTCCCTTTGTCCTTTTAGCAAGTTTCTCAAGAAGCCGGTTTAATTTTATATATTCTGCCTTAAACTCTTTGCGGGCAACACTGGGCTTAACCGATATAATTATAATTCTGGTATCAGGCAGGTCTTTTTTTATTTGTTTAATCAATATACGGGCTTCTTTGATGATATCAGTAGCTTTTTTGCCCGAGGCCACATCGTTATCTCCTTCGTAAATGAAAAGGATATCCGGTTGGGGTCTAACAATCACTTCATTGTAGTAATAAATAAGATCGCTGAAGTGTGATCCCCCGAATCCATTGTTTACAACGTTATACTCGGGATAAACTGTATCAACATCCTTCCATAATTTTATACTGGAGCTTCCTGAAAATACAACCAACTCCTTTCCTGTATCAAAATTATATTCCTTGGTAACAAGTTCATCAATTGATTTTTGAAAACGTTTTGGATCCTGTGCAGTGGCTCCGATACTCATTAATAAAATTAAAGCTATAAGTATCCATTGTATATTATCTAAATTCTTCATTTACGATATTTATTATTTATTAGTCAAAATTATTCTGTTGAACTTTATTGTATGAAAGCTGATTTTCCTGATGCAATCTGCTGAAATAAAGTTAATGTATACTGGTTGCCTCAAACATTACCTACCAAAGATAAAATTTTTATAATTATAATGCGTTAAAGTTTCAATGTTAAGAGGAACATGTAGTTATAAATTCCGTGTTATTAAAAATTCGGAATTCAATTTCTTCTGGTTTAATCTAATTAAACATTAATAGTGTGAATTTGAATTTGAAATCTATAGAAACGTGTTGTTCCAAATCACCATCGGGTGAAACATTATCAGTTACATTTTGTTTTGGATACTGTATGAAATAGACGCTTTTACTGTCCGCTAAGCATGAAGAAACTAAACATTAGCTACCTGATCTTTCTGGCATTAACCCTGCCGGTTTGGTTATCTGCAGCTTCATTTAACGGAGCTGCAGAATGGATCACACACCCCAATATTGATGTTCAGTCGTATGCTGTAATTTTATTAAAGAATGATTTTCAGCTCCCTAAAATACCCGATAGTTTGTATGTACATGTTTCGGCAGATAACCATTACCGTTTATATGTGAACGGACAATATGTTGTGCGTGGACCTGCGAGAGGTGATGTTTCCAATTGGTATTATGATTCGGTTGATATTGCTCCCTTTTTAAATGAAGGCCGGAATGTTATTGCTGCTGAGGTTACAAATTGGGGGCCTCACCGTTCTCCCGCATATATATCTAAAGGAACAGCTTTTTATTTGAAGAGTGAATCTGCTGAAGGAGAAGTATTAAATACGGGGATTGGAGATTGGATATGTTATCATAATAAAGCTCATCATCCTGTTGTGGTGGATTGGGTAAATGATCGTAGTACCATCGATTTCGGTTATTATGCAGGAAATCCTACCGATAGCATTGAGGGGGATTTATATCCCTGGGGATGGGAAACATTAGACTTTGATGATTCTCAATGGGTACAAGCAGTTGCTGAGGATAATGCTGCAGTGAGTGGAAATGAGAATTCTTCAGAAAGGAAGCTTTTAAAAGAAAGAATTCTTGTTTCAAGGCATACACCCCTAATCAAGGAAGAAGCAGTCCCATTTGGAAAAATCAGAAGTGCGATCGGCCTGGCTGAGGGGCATAGTTATATCGACAAAATGGGTGCTTTGGTTATTCCTCCTAATGAACATGTTATTTTACTGATTGATTATGAGACTATTACTATAGGTTATCCGGAAATAATAGTTAGCGGAGGTAAGAATTCCAGAGTTAGAGCAATGTATGCGGAAAATCTTATTACTGATCATAAAAAACCCCGGGGAAACCGTAATGTGATCAATGGGAAATATATGGTCGGTATCAAAGATATTTTTATGCCTGATGGTGCTGATCATCGTCGGTTTAGGCCTACAAGTTTACGAACTTTCCGTTATATCCAACTCGACATTGAAACCTCCGATCAGCCATTGATTATGGAAAATTACTACCATGTAGCTTCAAAGAATCAACTCAAGTTGAAGGCGGCTTTTCATACCGGAGATTCCATTGTAAACTGGATGATGGATGCTGGTTGGAGAACTGTCTCCTTGTGTGCACATGATATTCTTTTTGCAGATGCTTATTATGAGCAATTACAAAATGCTACGGAAGCCCGTATTCATAATCTTACCCTTTTACATCTCTCGGGTGATGACAGTTATTTGCGCAATACATTGATCCAGTTTGATCAATCGCGTACCTCAGAAGGACTTACCAGGGTGTCTTATCCACATTCGGATTCACCGGTATTACCTTCACATTCACTTGCGTGGGTGAATATGGTATATGATTATATGCTCTGGAAAGATGATAAACATTTTATTGCTTCTTTTCAATCCGGTATTACAGATGTCCTGAATTGGTACCGGCAAAGAATTAAATTACTTGGATGGCCGGTAAATTTTTCATATTCTGAAAATGAGGGAATAGATTCTTTGGATATTGGTTCTCATACTATAGAAAAAAGTAGTACCTGGAATACACTCTATTATGCTTATACGTTAATAAATGCAGCTGATGTTTCTTCATATATGGGGAAAAGATTGCAGGCGTGGAAATACAGAAGAGAAGCCGGAAGGATTAACCGAATGATCAACAGGTCAAGCCGTAATGAAGAAGGATTTTATACAAATAATACAGATGACAACTCGATTGATGTGCATTCACAAATTATGGCTGTACTGTCAGGAGCAGCCGGTGGGAAGGATGCCGTGCGGCTTTTAGATTGGGTTCTTGATGAGCGAAAGGCTCAGTTGAACGATTTGTCAATGTATTTCTATTTATTTGAAGCAATGAAAATTACAGGGCTTCAATATAAATTTTATGCTGAACTTGGGCCGTGGGAACTTATGAAGCAGAACGGATTAACTACATTTACCGATTTGTCGCCAACAAAAGAAGAGCAGAATCAAAAAGCCGAATGCAGTCCTGCCAGCAGTGCTCCCAACTATTTTTTCTTCAGGGCAATTTGTGGGATCAAACCTCTTGGTGCCGGACACCATGAAGTGGAAATAGCTCCTGCTCCACAACTGTTTAATACACTTCAGTCAAGTTACCCACATCATCTGGGCGATCTGAAAATGGATCTTGAATTTAAGAAGTCAGCAGTTACCGGAGAAATCATTGTTCCTGAAGGTATGAATGCTTATTTTATTTGGAAGAATAAAAAACACCGGTTGCATTCAGGTGCACAATCAGTTTCATTTTAGACAATAGTTTATTAACGTTTTTTCACCTTCCCTATTCATCTTATTTTTCTAAATTGCAGTTTTAATTTTAATAATTAAGAATGGAGAAACTGCAGTGGTCGAAAGATGTTTTTGGTCCGAAGCTTGAAATAAGGCGTGGCAAAGAGTTATTCGGTAACATCCGTTGGGAAAATGTTATCAGCTCTACAGCTCAGGCTATGATTGCCGGACGACTATTCACCCTCAACCGTGAGTTTTTTCTTTCAAAACTTGAAATATACGATGCCAATGACCAGTCACTACTGGGTATGGTAATGATTAATCTTTTTAATCCACGTAGTGACGTAATTATTAATGGCAAACGATTCGAACTCGAGATACAGAATTTCTGGCAGTCGCGATGGTCATGGAAATTTAATGGTACAGAAATAATTACTTATACATCGAATGAATTTATTACTAAAGATAAGGGCGATATTGAAGTGTTTACTGCTATTAACGAGGAAGTAGAAATACTTATTCTGCTAGGTTTATTTGTTCGCAATCAGTTTGTATTGTTTATGCTTCTGATTCTAATTATAATTATACTGATTGCTTTATAAAGATAAAAACCTCCGGTTGAAATTTAAAAAGTAGACAATGTATCTGTTGCCTGTATAATCGGTTAATAAGATAAATAGGCTAATAAAAATGTTTTGAAGGT
>DASRQG010000268.1:0-4899 GCA_035645995.1 Mariniphaga sp.
GGAAATCTTCACCGATTCTGCCGATTCTTTTAATCCTTTTTCTGGCAATAACCGTAACAGGCATCACCTATCTTATTATACAAAAGAAGAAACGGCAGCAATCAATTTTCGACATGATAGAAAATGATGAGTAAATAAAAATATCGCGAGCCCCTTATGGTAGTTCTGCCATAAGGGGCGTGTTTTTAAACAAGTCTTCATGTCCGCCTAATGCACTTTCTGCTTTTAAAAGATTTTCATGTCCGCCGCGATCGCTATTAAAAATTCGAAATATTAAACTGAAATTCGAAACAGGAATAGAACAATATATTGATATTGCGGGCGTGTGGAAAAGTGTGAATAGTCCCGACTTAAAGAATAATCAGATAAAATCAATCATGGTTTTAAATATCCCCATCCGGTATAATCAGTGATAGGAGCATTTTTTCAGCACTACCTAGCACTACCTTCCGGATCGCTTTTTCGGATTTACAGTCCGTATAAACGGCTTTCAGGTTAATCGATTAATATAAACTGCTGTTTTTATTCCTTACCCTTGATTTTATACAAAACTGATATATTTTCATTTAAACATTTAAAATGCGAATGTATATGATGATTACTGTAAAAATGGAAAAGGCTACTTCCGCAGTTGTGTTTCAGAATAAAATGCCTGATTGAAATTCTTACGAATTTAAAGACTTTTATTTTAAAATTCAGGATGTACTTCTTTACGATTATGGAGGTTTTGGCTAGAATATTTTTGACATCTCTAATAGAGAAAGAAGATCATTATAGGTGAATGAGAGGACAAAAAGAAAACCGATGAGAATAACAAACAAAATCAAAGGAGAATAGAATGCGAGTAACAACCTTTCCGATTGTGTTTGTCAAACAGTATGAAAGAGGCATTATTGAAGAGTTTGGCAAGTACAGCAGATTCGTCGAACCTGGATTACATTTCCAGATACCAATTATGAATGTGATGAGAATCAGGGATGTTCGCGAACATACAATGAATATTGAACCACAACCATTGATTACAAAAGACAATGTGGAGATTAAAGTTGATGGGCTTATTTGGGTTAGACCTGGTCTCGATGTTGAAGAAATTAAGAAAACTTTCTACAATATCGACAATTGGAAGAAAGCGGTGCTTCAGCTTGCCAAAACAAATCTGCGCCAAGAATTCGGCGAATTGACATTGGATGAAAGCCTTATTGCGAGAGAACGGATATCATCCAACCTGCGAAATGCCTTAGACAGAATGACTAAAGACTGGGGATTGAGAGTCTGCAAAGTTGAAATCAAATTAATAGACCCGCCTGATGACATAAAAACTGCTATGCATAAGCAGAAAACAGCCGAACAAGAGAGGCGGGCAATGAAACTACTGGCCACAGGGCAGTTTGAAGCAGCAGAGCAAGAGAAGCTTGCTGCAATTCAGAAGGCGGAAGGACAGAAAGCCGCAGAAATAGAAATAGCCGAAGGAAAAGCAAAAGCGATTAAATTAGTAAATGAAGCAGCTGAGAAATACTTTGTTGGAAATGCAAAAACTCTGAAGATGCTTGAGATCACAGAGAATTCTTTAAAAAATAATACAAAAATTATCCTTACTGAAAAAGGCATTTCTCCAAGTATCATCATAGGAGAATTACCAGTTACAAACCAGCTTGGAGAACTGGTGAGAGAAACAGAAAATGCCGAAACCATTTAAGAAACAAAACCTTGTAAATGTTTAATCTGGAATTAAGGTCATCTGGATCGTTCGCAACTGTCTTACCGTGGTTGCTGTTGGTACAATAAAAGGCTATAATATTCAAATCCCGACCTGTCGGGGGGTACAAATAAGACTACAATAATCAAGTCGCGACTAACACGTCGGGGGTACAACCAGAGGCTATAATGATCAAATCCCGACTTTGTCCGCAAAGTCGGGGGCTTATGCACACAGCGAACATTCTTACAAGTCAGCTTTCAACTAATCAATCCCGGAAAAACCGACTTTAATCTATCAAGCTCCTCATCATCGTAATCCTTTCCCCGAAGAACCCGGATAAATGAATACATGTCATTAACATGAATTGAAAATACCTGCCGAGGCTCTTCCTGAGACAGCTTTGAAAAATGTTTCAAAACAGACTTGAATGTAACAGGCTTTACAGAACGACCAGACGATCTTTCCAGTTCATTATCAATTATCTCCTTCTCTTTTCCAGCTTCTGCCTTAAGAGTTTTCTGAATAATTTCTTTCGCCCTGTTCCACGACATCTTGCCTTCCTGAAGCAACACATGCATTTTTTCGTTAATCATAGGTGCATACCTTATGATATCATCAATCCATGTTACACTTTTATCGAGAAATTCTGCGATGCGCTTCGAAGTCCAGTTGGCATTATTCAGATAAATAACCGTTTCAAAATAGTCTGTAATTTTTGTATCAAGACGATCTGCATTTAATTTCAGATTCAAAGCACGAATTTCATCAGGATCACCAGCAACCACCCTGACATCAACCCGTTCGAAATAACCGGGATTGTTTTTCCTGATTACTTTGATTGCTTCCATACGATGAAAACCACCTACCAGATAATACTCTCCTGACTGCCGCTCCCAGACAACCAGAGGCTCAAGCAATCCATTTTGTAAAATATCCTTTTCCAGATGAGAAACCTTTGCTGAATTCACCGGACGATGATTCCCAATGGAAGGATGCACAGCAATAGAACCAATATTGAGATACTCATACCTTCTAGTTGTTAACATAGTTTACTCCCTGATTTTGCATAAAACAGTTTAGTAAATTAGGAATTATACTATTAAATATATAAAAATTCGTTATTAAATTCGAGTTATAACAGAAATCCTGTTTGTCTGACAGGATTCTCCAGAACATCAGACCCCGACTTTTTTCTATTGTCCAGCAAGTAAATCGCAAATGTAAATCAGCCAGGCCAGTTTACGCGAAAAAAAGCTTAACGAAATCCTTTAATACTGGTTTGGTCTATATGGAGGTGATTAATTTACAGCCTGTCCCGCAGTGCGGGAATTAGCTGCATAGCGGCATTGAACAGAAAAAGTTCATGGCTGTGAAGAGCATAAGCAGTTAGCAGCTTTCCATTCTGGTATCGGCAATTTGGGGTCGGAATTCGGAATCGGTATCGAATCAGCAAATACAGAATTGATTCCGACCCCTATAAGGATTTATCTGTAGAGAACAACAAATTGATGTTCAGGCATTAATTGATGAAGTAAACAGGGTCTGAATATACCGGATATGTTCAATGATTTTTTCCCTGCATGTAAAAGAGAACCCAAAATCCCTTTCAATTTTTCTTAAATCAAAAAGATATGGAGTTTCTCTATATCCATAATCCTCAGTGATAATTTTACTTGAAGAACCTGTCGATTCTATTACTTTTTTTGCAATCTCTTCCCATGTAACAAACTCCCTGCCAAGACCAAAATAGATCTGACGATTATACGAAGACTCCAAAACAGATTCATACAGTGATGCCAGATCACCTGCCCAGATAAACTGGGTTCCGTCATTTTCGACCAATCTTATTGTTTCATCATTCAATACCTTCTTTACCATATCCCTGAACCGGCTGTCCGGCTGCATTGGAGCTCCACTTACAACCGGATTACCGAATGTATAACCCGGACGAATAATTATGCTGCGCATGCCGGTTTTTACAGAAACTGCCAAAAGGTAATTTTCACTTGCAGCCTTTGTTGCACCATAATAATCTGACGGCATTGTATTAACTTTTTCATCCATGCGCGGAATGAATTCCCCGATTGCGGCAGTTGATGATGTATAAATAAAATGTGCAACTCCATTTCGGGCTGCACATTCAAATAAAAAAACCGAATTCAGTGTATCTTCAAGAAGCATCTCCCTGGCGGTTTCTCCCCAACCCAGCGCTATATGAATACACGCTTCACAACCAATCATTGAAGCTTCTATCTTTTCGTGATCACTTAATTTTCCATGTATGAACCTGATTTGCGGATGATCAACAAAACCCTTTATCTTCTGCGGATTACGTGCAAGAATAGTCAGACGATGTCCATTCCTTAAAAGCCGTTCTGTAACATACGAACCAATAAACCCTGTACCTCCAGTAAGAAATATCTCCATCTGCTTCCACCTTTTCTGTTCCAACCTGTTCTTCGAATATAAGGGAATCCATATCTCAAATAAATATCAGGACACCGCTTTTAATGATATAAAAACTTAATATCCTGACCAAGTGTTATAATTCTTATCCTTATGTTTACGCATCATATTCAGAAGCAGGCTGACAGTTGTTTCGGCAAATCAATTTTGAACAGGTGAAATTTCATATAAGAATTTTACAGAAATGGCTTTTGTGTAGGGATTATGTGATACCAATTGAGGCTACAACTGTTTTTTATAAAAGTTACACTCCGGAATCAATGACTTTGTACCGAAAAATTGCGAAGCTTCACCCGGCAAAGAGTGGTACTATTTCAACAGGGATTTTTTTAAATAAGTGCGAAAGTATTTACCAAAGATATAAATTTCAGAACTTCAGCAGAATTTTCCAGATATAAATACAATCACTTGTCGAGCAAACGTAATCAAGGAGCCCTGAAAGAATTAACTTTTGAAGCGATTTCTTTCATGATTTGAATACCGTCCTTTTTTTTCAGAACATTCCCTGTTACTATAATATCCGCACCGGCAGCAAGTTTTTTTTCTGCAGTATGGGAGTCACGGATTCCCCCGCCAACAATTACAGGGATATCAACATACTCTTTTACCATTTTTATCATCTCTTCAGGCACAGTCTGTGATGCGCCGCTTCCTGCTTCGAGATACACAAGACTCATACCCATATACTGGGCGGCTAAAGCGTGAGCAGCAGCAATCTGTGGCTTATTTCTTGG
>DASRQG010000269.1:0-7518 GCA_035645995.1 Mariniphaga sp.
ACAATTTACACCTCTTAAAGTCTCATAAGCTCATTTGACCAACACCATTTGCAGGAGGTTAATTCCCCACAAATGTGTATTATTTTCCCCACATCAACGAACAAGCCCCTGCAGAAATCAAGCAAACACCAAAGCAGCATAATATCTCATTTTAAATCACTTATATTACTTAATAAAAATGCGTGCAGTAGGAAATAAAAAATTTGTTCATTTTTTGTTTTGTGACATATAGGAATCATAAAACATTGAAATTAGTAATACATTGACATACCAAAAACCTAATCTTTGTAATAATATGAGAATGAAAAATCTTCAATTTAAAAATGGAATATAGGAAAGATTATTTGACATGAGAAAAACGTGGATTTGGGTGCTGGTTATAGTCTTGATTTTGGTAGCTATTCGTATAGCGCTCCCTTCCATCATAAAAAAGTATGTTAATAAGACGCTCAATAATTTGGAGGGATATGAAGGATCAGTTGAAGATATTAACCTGGCGTTGATAAGAGGAGCTTATGTTATTAAGGATCTGATAATAGTTGAAGACTCAATGGAAATACCAGTACCATTTGTCAGCATATCAAGAATTGATCTTTCGGTTCAGTGGAATGCATTATTTAAAGGGAAAATAGTAGGTGAAGTTATTATAGAACAACCGGTTATAAACTTTGCAGTTGATGAAAAAGGAACTCAGGACGGTTCAGAAGTTAGTTGGCAGGAAATTGTAAAGGATATGCTTCCGATTGAAATAAACAGGTTTGAGATCAGGGATGGAGCAATATCATATTATGATTTCACAACAGACCCGGAGCTTGAAGTTTTTTTACAGAATTTCGATTTGGTGATAACCAATTTGTCGAATGTGGAATCAGAAGATGAACGTTTACCTACCACGATACATGCATCGGGAAACTCGTTGGGAGGAGGTAGGATGAACATCGAAGCACAGTTAAACCCGTTGATGGAAATTCCGGATATTGATCTTACCCTGGTTATTGAAGGAGCAGACATGACCGCATTCAATGATTTTGTAAGAGCATATACCAATACAGACATTGAACAGGGAACCTTTAACCTCTATTCTGAAGTTGTAATTGACAAAGCTCAATTGCAAGGTTATGTAAGGCCGGTAATGGAAAATTTAAAGATACTCGATTGGGATGAAGAAGAAGGTGGGTTTTTAAAAAAGACGTGGGAAGCAATGGTTGAAGGAGTAAAACAGATATTTGAGAATCCACAGGAAGATCAGGTAGCCACACAGACACCACTTCAGGGAGATTTATCGGCAATGAATATTGATGCAGGAATCTGGCCTACCATATGGGGGTTGTTCAGGAATGCTTTTGTAGAAGCTATAAGCAAACAAACAGAAGATGCCATTGATTTTCCAATACAAAATGAAGGGAATAGTTAACAAATACAATGACAAAGGAAAGATGATAGTAGCCAATTAATTAAAGTTTATTTTTTTAACGTTTTAAATGATTCAAAATGAAACAATCAATTTTAAGTTTATCTGCAGTTTTTCTGTTTTTGATTGCATTGCCTGCGATGGCAACAGAAGAAGAAAAAACAAATGAAACAGCAGCTGTTGAGGCAACAACAGAGATTGCAATGGAGGTAAAGACCCACATTGACCGATTGGGAGAGATCAAAGCAATGGATTTTTCGGAACTTACATCATCCGAGAAAAAGGAATTGCGCAAAGAAGTACGTGCTATTAATAAAGATTTAAAAGCTTACAGCAAAGCAGATTCGGAAGCCAGGGCTAATGCTGATGCTACAGCCCAAGGTTCGCAGACAGGCATTTATATTTCAGGAAGTGCCATCATTATTATCCTGTTGCTATTACTCCTTTTATAATGGTTCATATCTCAGAAGGAAATCACCCACTGCCGTGTATTATGCGGCAGTAGGGTAAATTTAACAGATGTAGCTTCCCTGGATAATAAGAAGCAACAGACTAGGAGATTCTATTCGCTAATGATATTCAAGACTATTAATTCCTCCCTGCTATAAGGAGAATTAGATACTTTCTTTTCAGAGGGAAAAAAATTGGCTAATTTACCCTTTACAGCTACATCGAGTACTTTTGGATGAATGTAATATTTTCTACACACCGAAACCGTATTATTCAATTCGGCAGCAACTAGTTTCACCAGAGTGGTATCAAATTTTTTACGTGGATTCTCAGTGCATATTTGTCGTGCAACCGGTTCAAATTTAACAGTTAACACAGTGCCACCCCAGGTTCTGAAGTCTTTTGATGAAATATTAATCTCAGAAACTTCTCTTAGATATTCATTAATATCAGATGAATTGAGCGGCAGATATTTGGAACCTTCCTTATATCTGAATAGTTCATGCCCCGGTAATTCAGAGCATTGCTTTAATTGTTTTCTTAATGTAGGATGTGTAATCCTGACCTTCATCTCCTTCCCACTCTTAGCAATAAACTGTAGCATCAATCCATTACCACTCACTTTCAAATGTTTTCTCCTGAGGGTTGTAAGACCAAAGGTACCATTCATTTTCTGATACAATTTATTTCCAACACGAACGTATGATTCTTCCATCAGTTTAATTGCCAGGGCAGTAATTTTTCTTTTATTCCAGCTTCTCTTTCTTAAATCAGCCTTTATCTGAGCTCTGATAATTGGCAGCCGAACACCAAATTCTCTCAGATTATCAAACTTCTGCCGACTGAGGTGGATACTCCATCTTTGATGGTAGATATATTGTTTTCGGCCTTTAGCGTCACGGCCGGTGGCCTGAATATGTCCAAGAGGTTTTTTGCAAATCCATACGTTACGCCAGTCGGGAGGAATTACCAGTCCGTTTATGCGCTCGAGAATTTTATCATCAGAAATTTCAATCCCCTCCTTATCGGTATAGCTAAAGTTGGGTGCTTCCCCGGTACGGTAATACCCTTCCATCGAATCGTTCACATACACCAGTGAACCGGGAATCTGCACTTTTTCCATTTTCTGATCGGGTGAAACAATATGGTTCAATATTCAGAATAATTAGTTTACAAAAATTATATCAACTACTCTTAACAGCAGCAAATTGTTCTATCATAGCTTCATTAAATGCTGGTATATCTTGTGGATTTCTGGATGTAATCAGGCCATTGTCGATCACAACCTCCTTGTCAATCCAATTAGCACCAGCATTTTTCAGATCTTTCTTAATAGAGAAAAAAGAAGTCATAGTTCGTCCTTTCACCACTTCAGCTTCAATCAACAATTGTGGTCCGTGACAAATAGAGGCAACCGGTTTATTAACTTTAAAAAATTCAGCGACGAAATCAACTACCTTCTGATCGCGGCGCAACTTATCAGGGTTAATAACACCCCCGGGAATAACCAAAACATCAAAGTCATTCACTTTGGCATCGTCTATTACAACATCAACATTAATTTCTTTACTCCAGTCTCCATGCCTCCAAGCCTTAATTTTACCCCCTTCGGGTGCAACAATTAAAACTTTGGCACCATTCTCCTCCAGTGCACTTTTGGGTTCAAACAATTCAGACTCTTCAAAGCCATTGGTAGCCAACATAGCTACTCTTACACCATTTAATTTATTCATAACTATTTTAAATTTCGATGATCAAAAATTTATTCTGCAAACAAGCCATTCAATTGATGAATAGCCACTTTTATCAAATGCTCCTGCTCTTTCAGAATATCGATAATATATTGTGGAACTTCCTGACTTCCATACGCAACGGTATATACTTCAACTGCTTTTTTTTCACCATCCATTGCCTCCTCAATAATCTTATCTTTAGTATAATCGGTAAAGGCAGCTTTAGTAGCCAACCAGGTTCGATGAAAAAAGCCTTTGGCTGAACCCGAACTTTCAAGCTCAATACCCAGTTTCAAGGCTTCATTCCTCAATTCTTCAATAAAACCTTTTCGTTGCTGAGCCAATCTGAGAAATAAAGTTTTTATGCTCTCATCATTGATCTCATCCGCAGCTGTCTCATAACCTTTAACACCATCGTAACAAGTGTCTGTAATTTCCTGTAAAACTGATTTTAATTTTGATTTTTCCATGTGTTTGTTATTTTTCTGTAGATAACTTCCTAATATTACTATTGAAAAACCCTGCCAGAATAAATTGAAAAATCAGATTTAATGATATGATTTTGATTTAAAACCTATTAATTAACAAACTACATTTTATGGACAAGTAGGGTTTTAATAGAAATGATGGGGAAAGTGTGTATAAATATCCTCAGAATCCAATGCAAATCCACACCGTTAATATTATAATGAAATAATCATTAGCACTATGTAATCAACTGAAGCTGACATTCTCAACTTATTTAAGAACAAATGCTTTCAAGTGGCATAATTTTTTCAAATTAACTTCTGTAATCATGGATTGAGGGAATTTAAACTGAATATATCCAATAAAAGATAAGATTATAATGTATAGAACCGGTATGATAGAACCATCAAATAAGGAATCAAACACATGAATAAAGACACTATTGTCAAACTTGCAGGTTTCATATTTATTATTGGTGCATTTATATATTTTTTGATAATAGCACGTAATATCTTAATACCTCTTGCATTTGGGGGGTTGTTTGCCTATTTATTATATCCATTTGCCTGGCGGTTGGAAAAATCGGGACTTCACCGCTCCTTATCTATTTTTATTGTAATTATTTTCACAATTGCAGTAATTGCAGCAATAGCTTTCTTTTTCGCAGTACAAATTTCCAATATTCAGATCGACTTGAACCAAATAAAACAAAGCCTGATTGAAGAAACTGGTTCCCCGGAAAAAAAGATTGAAGAAAAGTTTGGTGTAAACATGAATACCATGGAATATTATATAGATACCATGTTTAATAATCTTCTTTCGGGTGGAGAGGGAGGATATAATATCTTTTCGACCACTGCAACTACAATATTTCAGATAGGAATTTTGCCTGTCTTTATTTTCTTTCTTCTGTTTTACCGTACTAAAATTGCATATTTCATATTCCGACTGGTGGGTCGTAAAAGAAAGAAAAAAGCAATTATAATATTGAGGGAAATAACCACCGTAACCACCAAATATTTAGGTGGATTATTAGGAGTCGTTGCTATATTGGCAGTGCTTAATTCAGCCGGTTTAATTATTATTGGAGTACCTCATGCAATTGTGCTTGGAGTGGCAGCAGCAATTTTAAATCTGATACCCTATTTTGGGACTTTACTGGGAGCTGTTGTTCCTATCTTTTATGTACTAATTGCTATTGAGGATCCAATAAACATGGCACTTCGAGTGGCATTTATGTTCATAATCGTACAATTTTTAGAGAACAATATAATTACACCAAACATAGTAGGAGGCAATGTAAGATTGAATGCACTAACCGTTATAATTGGCCTGTTAATAGGGAATATGGTGTGGGGACTTCCCGGAATGCTTGTAGTAATACCATTTATAGCGATCATGAAAATTATAATGAAAAACATTGAAGGATTACAACCATATGCATATCTATTAAGCAGCAGAGGATTGGGGAAGCATAAAATTGATTACATCGGACCTTTTATGCGGTTAAAAAAAAGGTTATTTCCGAAGAAAGCTGAAATTGATAACGAAGTATGATTACTCGGCAGTTGTCATTAAAGTTCTACATTTTCAAATTTCATTCTACGTACTAAAATTGGATTAAGATTCCTAAATAGTTTTCCTTAGAATTAATGAAGTAGGTAATACAATTGTCATTTTGTCTTTGTTTTTCACAAAATCAGCAGCCAGTTTACCCATGTGATTGAAGTTGACACTTATTACAGAAACCCCACCACCAACAATTTCCTTCATTGGAGTGTCGTTATATGATAAAATTCCAATATCTTCCCCCGGAACCAGGTTCTTCTTCCAACATGATTTATATACTTCAACAAGATCGGAATCCCGAATGGTAAACCAGCAGACCCCTGCCCTCACCTCAACATCCTTTACTTTTTTTACATTATTAAAAGCTATAGAATGTTTCTGACAAAAACGCTTTACAGCCAAAACAGTCTCCGGGGGATGCGGAGTATTTTTTTCATCATACACCATTAAAAGTTCCTTGTACTTTTTCAACTTGTTAATTCCCTCCTCAAGGCATTGCTCAACAGCAAGGTTAAAATCCTGAATCAAAAAATTCATATTGGTATTGATCGGGTTCCCCATATCGAGAATGAGCAGTTTATCAGGCTCAATATCAAGCAATACCGGTTCAATCCTTTTATTATCAATATTCATAATAATATACGCACTATATCTTCCCAGGCTATTTTCAATAAGTTGGTTGAAGACTGCAGGATTATAATGATGAAAAAGAAGATCGACAGTAAAAGAATCGAGCAAATTCATTCGAAAAGAATTGTATAATTGCTCTTTAAATGCACTAAAATCATCCAGGAGCATCAGTACCCTGTATGTTCCTCCAGTCACGAAATATCCCTTTGTGGGTGCTGATTCTATAAACGATCTTTCTTTTAAAACTTTATATGCTTTGAAAACGGTATCGCGAGAGAACTCACTTAAAGCGCTGAGCTTATTTACTGAAGGTAACATCTCTCCCTCTTTAAGAACACCATTTGCAATAGCTTCAGCAATAACATTTGCTAATTGTTGAATCTTTGTTTGTCCTCTTTTACTCAGTTTTAATTTCTTGCTAAAAAAAATTTCATTCATCATTTCCTCTCATGGTAAAGTTCATAGAGGGTACAGATCCCCTACACATAACAATATTTAAAGGATTTAAATAAATTGCATATTGAAAAATCAATTGTTGAAGAGCTACTGGTTGAAAGCAGCATAATTGAAAAAAGAGCCCGGAATATTGATAAGCATTATTCCAGGCTCTGATATTTTTCCTGTATTATTTATATACCGGGCCGAAGTTTTTGCAGGCACGATAATCAGAACCTTCCTTCTCTTCTCCGAAAGCGTTCCATGCACTCGGCCTGAAGATCAGATCCTCATCAACATTATGCATACTAACCGGAATCCGAAGCATCGAAGCAAGTGTTATCAAATCAGCTCCGATGTGGCCATAACTGATAGCTCCGTGGTTTGCACCCCAGTTTGCCATAACAGAATATACATCCTTAAACGCACCCTTACCGGTTGTCCTGGGTACAAACCATGTGGTAGGCCATGTCGGGTCTGTACGTTTATCCAGGATTTCATGGATACTGTTATCGATATCAGCTGTATAACCTTCTGCAATTTGCAATACAGGTCCAAGACCTTTTACCAGGTTTAGTCGTGACATTGTAACAGGCATTTGACCTGCAGTTTTAAATTGACTGGAGTACCCACCACCTCTAAAATAACCTTTGTTACCAGGACTGAAACGGGTATTTTTCAGACAACGATCCACATCTTCGTCATTTATATCCCAGAAAGGTTTCATAACCGGATTACCTTCCTTATCAAGTTGTTGTGCAGTAGCATCAAGAGTAGTTGCGCCTGAATTTATCAGGTGGATGATTCCCCCTTCAGCAATAC
>DASRQG010000270.1:0-8079 GCA_035645995.1 Mariniphaga sp.
ACAAAGGTGCTTTTAATCCGGTTTGATTCCAGTTTTAAAAAAGTAAACCCGGTACCTGCCGGGTTTACTTATAAATATAATTTTATTAATCAAGTCCTTTACAATCTATTCATTTTCTTCTGGTGCCTCTATATGTCCATAGAAGGTAATAGCTTGTCGATTTGTACTGGTGATAACCAGGGTTGCATTGCCTTGTTCTGAAATTTGAAGGCTATAATTCAGATGATCTATTTTGTTTTTAACATCAAAATTCACCCGGTAGCCTTTTCTGTCTTTCTTATGGTTATATTCTTCAATGGGTTGGGTGAAATCAAAACCACTATTTCTTCCGCCATATTCAACTCTGTAAGCTACACCATAAAATGGCAAATATGATATAAGGGTGTCTCCTTTTATTTCTGCTTCATAGCTATGATTTAAGAAGATGCTGCCACCTCCCAATGGCAATGCATGAGTTGGCTTAAAAACGTAAGTTTTATTTTTCAATAAATTTCTTATCTCTTTCTTTTTTTCTTCTTGTTTAACCTGTCTTTTTTCTTTTCTGCTTTGTTGCTCTTGTTGTGCCGTTGCTGAAAATAAAATTACAAACATCAAAAAATGAGTAAACAATATTTTTCTCATGGCTTCTTATTTTAATAATTATTACAAATCAATATTTCCAGTTCATTGATACCAGCTTAAAATTCGTTTAATTTGTAGTATTTTCAATTTTTGCAAAAACTGTTCCGTCATTAGTGTTATGGAAAAAAAATTTTTTGGTCCGCATGTAAGTATTAGTGGTGGTGTTGAAAATGCCCCTCTTAATGCGTATAAGATTGGTGCTACTGCTTTTGGTTTATTTACAAAAAATCAGAGGCAGTGGGTTTCGAAACCCTTAACTGAGGAATCGATCAATAATTTTAAACAGAATTGTGAGCAATATGGATATAAGCCCTGGCAGATATTGCCTCACGACAGTTATCTCATCAATCTGGGAAATCCGGTGGAGGAGGCTTTAGTTAAATCCAGAGCGGCATTTCTTGATGAAATGCAACGATGTGAACAGTTGGGCCTTGACAGGCTGAATTTTCACCCCGGTAGTCATTTGGGGCAGGTCAATGAAGAGAAATGTCTTTCAATTATTGCGGAATCTATTAATCTGACGTTAGATAAAACAAAAGGGGTTATTGCTGTTATAGAAAATACTGCAGGTCAGGGTACAAATCTCGGCTATTCATTTTATCAGCTTAAAGGCATTATCGATCAGGTTGAAGATAAAAGCAGGGTAGGGGTGTGTATTGATACCTGTCATGCTTATTCAGCCGGCTACGACCTTAAAACTAAAGAAGGCTTCCTAAGGGTTTTTGATGAATTTGATGAAGTTGTAGGCTTTGAATATCTTAAGGGAATGCACCTTAATGATTCTAAAAAAGAGTTCGGCAGCCGGGTTGACCGGCACGACAGCCTTGGGAAAGGTACTTTAGGCCTGGAAGTTTTTGAATGTATTATGAATGACGACAGGTTTAACAACATGCCTCTAATCCTGGAAACTCCTGTAGAGGAACTCTGGCCTGAAGAAATTATATTGCTGAAAGAATTAATCAAATGAGTGAAATTGTTTATTTAAACGGACAGTATCTTCCTCAGGAAAATGCTATCTTATCTCCTAACGATCGTGGTTTTATTTTTGCCGATGGTATTTATGAAGTAACAAAATATTATAAAGGAAAACCATTCCGGCTTGATGATCATTTGAAAAGATTAGAGCGAAGCTTGCATGAAATTGGAATTTTCGGTATCGATGTAAACAATCTCAAGGAAGTTTTTTCAAATTTGCTCGAAAAGAATGACCTTCTAAAGGAACATGGCGGAGTATATTTACAGATCACACGTGGTGTCCATAAAAGAGTTCACCACTTTCCGGCCAATATTGAGCCTACTGTTTATGGCACTGCTTTCCCTATGCCATCAAATATTGAAAATCTTGAGAAAGGTATTAAAGTAATAACTCATGATGACATACGATGGCTGCGGTGTGATATAAAGTCTGTTTCATTGCTTGCTAATACCATGATTTATAATAAAGCAGTCGACAGTGGGGCAGGTGAATGTCTGTTGTTTAGAAATGGCTATCTGACAGAAGCAACTCATTCAAGTGTGTTGGCAGTAAAAAATGGAAAAGTTATCACTCACCCGTTATCAAACCTTATCCTTCCCGGAATCACCAGAAAAGTTATTCTGGAACTTTGTGTTGATAATAATTTACCTGTTGAAGAACGACCACTGTCTGAGCAGGAATTATATGAAGTTGATGAATTAATGATAGCAGGTACAGGTAGTGAGATTACCCCTGTAGTGCAGGTAAATGATAAACCTATTGGAAACAAAAAACCGGGTGATATAACCCGGCTTTTGCAAACTAATTTCTTTAAATTAACCTAGCTAAGCATTTCTTTTACTTGCTTATATACATTCTCACCTGTGAATCCCAGTTTTTCATCCAACACTTGGTAAGGAGCTGAGAATCCGAATGAAGCCATTCCCCATATTCTTCCGGTATCACCTATCAATCCGGCTAATGTCTCGGGAAGTCCTGCGGTTAAACCAAAGCGTGGCACTCCTGCGGGAAGAACACTTTCCTGGTATTCTTCAGGCTGATTACGGAATAAACCTTCTGAAGGTGCTGATACTATCTGTATCTTAATGCCTTCGTCTTTTAGCAATTTGGCACCGGCAACTAATGTTGCAACTTCTGAACCACTCGCTAAAAGTATTACATCGGGGGTACCTTCGGGTTTTTCAACAATGTAAGCCCCTTTTGCCATTTGTAATGCCGATTCATAGGCATTACCGGATACCGGCAGGTTTGGAATGTTTTGACGTGAAAGAATTAAGGCTGTTGGAGTTGAGGTGTTTTCCATAGCCATCTTCCATGCAACAGTTGTTTCATTGCTATCGGCAGGACGAAGTACCAGCATACTGTTTTCATTCCTGTGATTTCTCAGTTTCTCCATCAGCCTGATTTGTGCTTCTTGTTCAACCGGCTGATGTGTAGGCCCGTCTTCTCCCACACGGAATGCATCGTGTGTCCATACATATTTAACAGGCAGTTCCATTAATGCAGCCATCCTTACTGCTGGTTTCATATAGTCTGAAAATACGAAAAAGGTTCCACATACCGGAATTACTCCTCCATGTAATGCCATTCCATTAGCCAGACATGCCATTGTAAGTTCACTTACACCTACCTGTAGGAAAGATCCTGAGAAATCACCTTTCGCAAAGGCTGTTGTTTTCTTCAGGAAGCCGTCGGTTTTATCGGAATTTGATAAATCGGCTGAAGCAACAATTAAGTTTTCAACTTTGCCGGCCATAGCACCTAAAACAGCTCCTGAAGCTGCACGTGATGCACTGTTTGCTTTCTGCTCGATCGATGCAAAATTAAAATCGGTAGCTTCACCTGAGAAGAAACTTTTAAGTTTGGATGCAAGTTCAGGATTTGCCTTTTCCCATTCTGCCTGTTCTGCTTTTTTTGCATCGGCAGCTTTCTGAAGAGCTTCTTTCCTTTTTGCATACAGTTCTTGCACTTCGTCGAATACAACAAATGGATTGGCAGGATCGCCTCCCAAATTACTTATTGACTTTTCAAATGAAGCACCTGCTTGTCCTAATGGCATTCCATGAGTGGAAACTTTCCGTTCAAACATTTCTCCTGTTTCGGCTAATGCTCCTTTACCCATTATGGTTTTGCCAATAATCAGGGTTGGTTTTTCTGTTTCTGAAATTGCATTTTTTAAGGCACCGCGAATCTGATCCGGATCGTTTCCGTCAATTTCCTTAACGTTCCAGCCCCAGGCTTCATATTTTTTTGCTGTATCTTCCTTCGATACTTTATCCGTTTCGGTAGAGAGCTGTATGTCGTTTGAATCGTAAAACATGATCAGGTTATGTAATCCTAAAAATCCTGCTATACGGCCTGCTCCTTGTGACACCTCTTCCTGTACCCCTCCATCAGAAATGAATGTAAATATTTTATGTGACATCCATTCTCCGAATCTTTCTGCCAGAAAACGCTCTGCTATTGCAGCTCCTACAGCCATTGTGTGGCCTTGGCCCAGCGGGCCTGATGTGTTTTCAATCCCACGGCTAAGATCTCTTTCTGGATGGCCGGGTGTTGTGCTGCCCCATTGTCTGAAATTGGCCAGATCATCCATGCTATAGTAACCCGATAATGCCAATACTGAATAAAGCATTGGTGACATATGGCCGGGATCCAAAAAGAAACGGTCCCTGTTTATCCATTTTAAATCCGAAGGATCATAATTCAAGAATTCTGAATAAAGAATGTTGATGAAATCAGCTCCTCCCATAGCTCCTCCCGGATGGCCGGATTTTGCTTTCTCTACCATTGCAGCCGATAATATGCGAATGTTATCAGCAGCCCTGGTTTCAATTCGTTTGTTCATGTTATATTTTTAATGATTTTTAATTATTTTTTTATTCTATGTTGTGAAATGTAAGTGATGATATTCGGTTTTTATTAACCATTAATTACCCGTACCATGAAAACTCCGTTAATAGATCTGAGCTTTTTGATAAGTGTGTCATCCACATGATCTTGTGTAACATCGATGATATTGTAAGCAATGTTTCCATGTTTTTTGTTTAGCATATTATCGATGTTCAAACCTTCGGTTGCTAAAGTGCTTGAAATTTGTCCTACCATGTTCGGAATGTTTTGGTTGGCAATAAGAATCCTTGCACCACCATTTCTGTCCATAATTGCTTCCGGAAAATTAACTGAGTTTTTAATATTTCCATCTTCAAGGAAATCTCTTATCTGCCTTACTGCCATAACAGCACAATTTGTTTCCGATTCATTGGTTGAAGCACCAAGGTGAGGAATTGAAATGGTATTTTTCATTCTCAAAGTTTGTTCATTCGGAAAATCAGTAACATAACGTGCTACTTTGCCTGAATTAAGTGCTTCTTCAAGGGCATCCAAGTCTACCAGTCCTCCACGTGCAAAGTTTAGCATCCGCACTCCTTTCCTCATCATACCAAACTTTTCTTTATTAATATAGCCTTTTGTTTCAGGAGTTAAGGGAATGTTTAAGGAAATATAATCAGCCTGACTTAAAAGGGTTTGAATTCCTTTTACAAATTTGACCTGATTGCTAAGCTGTAATGCCTGTTTTACTGACATGTAAGGATCAAAACCTATAACTTTCATTCCCAGAGAGTATGCAGCATTGGCTACTAATACTCCTATGGCTCCCAAACCAACAACTGCAAGTGTTTTGCCCATAATTTCCTGGCCTGCAAAATTACTTTTGCCTTTTTCTATCATGGCAGGAATCTCTTCTCCTTTTCCTATTAATGATTTTGCCCATATAACAGCATCAGTAATATCTCTCGATGCAAGCAGCAATCCTGCAATTACAAGCTCCTTTACTGCGTTGGCATTGGCACCAGGGGTATTAAAAACAACGACACCCTTTTCAGTACATCTGTCAATCGGTATGTTATTTACTCCGGCACCGGCACGAGCAACAGCTTTTAAGGAAGCAGGCAACTCCATTTCGTGCATACTAAAACTGCGTAATACGATGGCATCGGGTGTTGGTATTTCACTTGCAATTTCATATTCGTCGAGCGGAAATATCTTTAATCCCTCAGGATCAATTTTGTTTAATGTTTGTATTCTATACATGATAGCATGATTTTGTTTTTGTAATATGCCTAATTGACAAATATCATTATTTTCTTCGAAGAACGCTTTTACTTTCAGGATAAGATGTTAAATTTAAAAATATGTTTAAGAACATGAACTATTTAGGTGCTTTATCCCTTTCCGTTTGCAATTGATGAATATTTGGATGTTAATTGAATTTGATTATAATCATCAGCCCTGACCCGTAAAATTACAATTTTAATTTTCTTCAGGTTTTGAAGGAAAATAATTTAATTGACACTACTTAGTAAATTCTATTTAAGACTGATTTTTACAAAAACAGGTAAATGATCTGATGGAAAGCGATGGTCCTTAAAATCGGTTATTGCTGCATATTTTAAGACCTCAATATTGCCATGCACAAATACATAATCAATACGGTTACTGCTCAGATCTGCATCCAGTTTAAAACCATTATAAGTGCCGACAGGCCCATAAGGTGGATCAACTGAAACTTCACGACTGTCTTTCAGATTTTTCTTAAGCATTAATATTGGTTCTGTTTCGGGAGTCAGGTTAAAGTCGCCGGTAATTATAACCGGCAAATTTTTATCATGAGTCATTTCTCTAACCTTCGCCCAGATTAAATCTGCAGATTTTTTACGTGCTTCATTTCCTCTATGATCGAAATGGGTATTAAAGATCAAAAATTGTTTGCCGGATACCTTCGATTGAAATTTCCCCCATGTTACAATACGATTTAATGCAGCATCCCATCCTTTGCTGGGTTTATCCGGTGTTTCCGATAGCCAAAAAGTTCCATGATTTAACAGTATAAATGCTGATTTTTTATAAAATATAGGGGAAAATTCTCCTCCCTTATCTCCATCGTCACGGCCTACTCCAATCCAGCTATATTCCGGTAAGGCCTTTTCAATGTCAGTCATCTGACCATACAATGCTTCCTGCAACCCAAAAATATCTGCTTCATGAAACCGCAGCAGGCCGGTGGCCATCTCAATACGGTTTGGCCATGCATTTATACCATCAGCAGGTGTGTTTAAGCGTATGTTAAAGGATACGATGTTCATTTGTTGGGCAAATAAGGTTAAGGGGATTATAAACAAAACTATTAATAGAACTCTTTTCATAATTATTTTCACTTAAAAAGACATTTCCTGCAAATTTAGAATAAAA
Source organism: Mariniphaga sp. (assembly GCA_035645995.1). GTDB lineage: Bacteria > Bacteroidota > Bacteroidia > Bacteroidales > Prolixibacteraceae > Mariniphaga. Next base: position 6,851 of record DASRQG010000270.1, read on the forward strand.
GATTCAGTTTCATCCGGAAAAAGGTGGATTTGACAATTGCTCGATCAAAATAGAATTCACTAAATATTTTCCTCGTACCCCCTTCGTATCAACTTCGATGGAGGTGGAATAAAACAGGAAGGGGGATCGAAGAAATATCGAACTTGTATCGAAGAAACCCTGGAGAAGGTACAATTTTTTGATGGCCTCAATATTGATATTGAAAATCATTTTGAGGGCCGAAAATTTAACACCCATGTATCGAATTTTAACATGATTCATGAGGATAGGTTAAAACCGCCTTTTGATTCAACCCATTCTATATGATATTTCAGGATTAAGGGACTTTGGAAACAGGCATTGATAAGGTTTCAAGTCGATTTTAAATACGTGATACAAGCCTCAGGGCATAATTATTCTGCCCGGCCCAACTAATGATGGGTGTGATTCATTTTAATTAACCAATGAGCTGTTGGTTTTAGAATTCAATTATATTGCCTGGTAAATCGGTTTACCCGGAAAGCAATTACTGATGCAGATGTAATTTAAAATCTTTCGCGTCGTGTATATTGTGTATGTAACAATTCATGAGATAATTCTCCCAGAGGTTCTATCAGATAATCTTTATAAAGCTTTTGCACCTCAGGATTTTCATGTGATTTACGTATAGGCAGGTTTGCATCTTCGGCATAAATAGCCTCAGCACGTTTCTGCCTGATTTCAGGACTTGTTGGTATAGGTTGTCCTCCGCCTCCCAGACATCCACCCGGACATGCCATTATTTCGACAAAATGATAGGTGCTTTTACCATCTTTAACTGCATCCATAACTATTTTGGCATTAACCAGGCCGTGTGCAACTGCACATTTAAGTTCAACACCATCGAGAAACGACCATTCCGGAAGTGGGTCTTCAATTTTGACAGAAGCTTCACGAACCCCTTCAGTACCTCTAACCGGCAAGATATTTAAATTTTCAAAGGGCACATTACGTCCGGTTACCAGTTCGTATGCGGTACGCAATGCTGCTTCCATTACACCTCCGGTAACTCCGAATATTGCTCCTGCTCCGGTTGATTCACCCATTAAACGGTCGAAGCGAACAGGTTCCAGCTTTTCAAAATCGAGCCCTGCCTGTTTAATCATAATTGCCAACTCACGGGTAGTCAGCACGTAGTCTACATCACGAAAACCGCTGTCATGCATCTCCGGCCGGTGAGCTTCAAATTTTTTAGCAGTACAAGGCATTAT
>DASRQG010000271.1:0-5315 GCA_035645995.1 Mariniphaga sp.
TGTCAGGAGCTACATCACACAAAGCCTTTATTTCAACTCCATCAATACTTGCCAGGCGTACAACTGTTCCTGACCCCCTGCTGCCGACACCCACAAACCCTACTCTTACTGTATCAAGTTTAGGAGCACGATATCCGTGCATATTAAATTTTTGAACATAATTGCTTGTAAAAGGAGAAGACTGTTCACTTGCCCTGCCCGGTTTAACTATCATTCCTGCAGTAGCCAAACCGGCAAATTTCAAAAAGTTTTTACGATTAAGTTTCATGTTTTGAATGTTTTATTGTGTTATAAATGATAATATACCATCAGATGAATCAAACAAATCGTGTCGTTCCACCCCTTATCAGATTAATATCCATTCCTCTTTCATTAGTTTTCCATGCGCCTGCTGTAAAATCAGGTACATCAACTGACATCGAATTATGAGCAACAGACCATTCACTTAAGGGTACTATGGAGCTCCATAGAGCAGTATCATACACATCAATGTCGAGCGGAATACCATTTCGCAAGCAATCAACAATTCTCCACGCAACCATCGCATCTGTGCCACCATGTCCACCAAGATTTTTTGCTAAATCACCTACCTTTCTGCTTATTTCAGGTTGGTATTTTTGTTCAAGAGCATTATATTCATCCGGAGAAAGCCATCCATCATGACTAGTTGCAATCTTTGCAGGAACAGGAGTTTGTTGAATAATGCCTTTGGTACCACTTATCATATTAAACCTGACATTGGGCCTTGGTGAACTGATGTCGTGCTGCAACATAATTGTTCTGCCTTTACTGGTCCGGATAATACTCGTATTCATATTACCCCTGAATTTGAGATCTACATAGGGTTTATAATAATTATCGGTTTCAGCAAGTTCCCTTATTTTATGAGACATTGTAAAGTCTTCTCCCGACATTGATACCATGTAATCCATCTTGTCGCCATAATTTATATCCATTACCTGGCATATAGTACCTAAACCATGAGCTGCATATAAATTACCATTCCTGTTAATATTCTCCTTCAATCTCCAGGGCCTGTAGCTAAACCAATGATGGTTAGCAGGATTTCTCTTCCAACGATCGGTTCCTGATACTCTGTCATGTATATATGCTCCCTCTCCATGAATAATTTCACCAAAGAAACCTTCTCTTGCCATATTTAAAGTCAGAAGATTAAATTCTCCATAAGCAGAATTTGCCAACAGGGTACAATGTTTTTTTGTACTTTCAGATGTCTCAACAATTTGCCAACATTCTTCTAACGTTTTAACACCGGGAATTTCAATAGCTACATGCTTTCCCTGTTCCATTGCATAAATTGCATTAGGTGCATGTAAAGCCCAAGGCGTGGTAGATACTATAAGATCAATATCTTCTCTTTCACATACTCTTTTCCAATCATCTGCATGTCCTGAATAAGAATCCGGATTATGAGAAAATTCCATGATTGATTTTTTAACCTTCTCAACCCTGTCTGAATACAGATCACATAAAGCTTTTATTTCAACACCTTCAACACGAGCAAAGCGTTGCACTACTCCTGCTCCCCTGCTCCCGATCCCAATAAATCCAATTCTTACCTTTTCTAATTTGCCAGGACTATAACCATGCATATTAAAATTCTGGACCCTTTTATTGTCCGAAAAAGGTTTATTAACAGCTCTACCTGATTTTGCTAACAATCCGGCAGCAGCTAATCCGGTAAGCTTTAGAAAATTCTTTCTATTAAGTTTCATGGGAATATCGGTTTAAGTATTAATAATAAAATTGGTGTTGCCACCTCTTTCCAGATTAATATCCATTCCTCTTTCATTTGTTTTCCATGAACCGGAAGTAAAATCCGGCACTTCAACTGAATTGGAACGATTAGCAACTGACCATTCACTCAGGGGAGCAATAGAACTCCACAATGCAGCATCATATACATCCATATCAGGAGGAATGCCATTACGCAAACAATCGATGACACGCCAGGCTAACATCGAATCTATACCGCCATGCCCTCCAAACTGCTTGCTTAAATCACCAATCCTCTTACTGATCTCAGGTGTATATTTCTCCTCCAGTTGCTTAAATTCTTCCTGAGAGAGCCATCCTTCATGACTGGTCGATATTTTTGCCGGTGCAGGTGTTTGTTGGGCAATTGCCTTAGTTCCACTAATTAAATTAAAGCGCACATTCGGCCGTGGTGAACTGACATCATGCTGCAGCATTATTGTTTTACCTTTATAAGTGCGTATGATACTGGTGTTCATGTTCCCACGGTAATTTAATCCTACATACGGTTTAAAATAGTTATCTTCACTGGCAAGTCTTTTTGCCTCATCGGCCATTGAAAAATCATTACCTGACATTGATACCAGCGAAGTCATTCTGTCTCCATAGTTTAAATCCATGACCTGACAAATGGTACCTAAACCATGGGTTGGATAGAGATTACCATTTCGATTGATATTCTCCTTTAGCCTCCATCGTTCTTCTATATTCCCCCGATGAAATAAACTACCTCCAATTTCATGTATGTAAGCTCCCTCTCCATGAATAATCTCTCCAAAAAAACCTTGCCGTGCCATGTTTAACGTAAGAATGTTAAAATCTCCGTAGGCAGAGTTAGCAAGCATAATACAATGCTTTTTGGTTTTCTCAGATGTTTCTACCAATTGCCAGCATTCTTCAATAGTTTTTGCAGCAGGAACTTCCACGGCAGCATGTTTTCCATTTTTCATTGTATAAACAGCCTGTTGTGCATGCCAGCTCCAGGGTGTTGAGATAACCACCAGATCAATATCGTCTCTTTCGCATAACTGCTGCCAGGCATCTTCAGTTCCCGAATAGGAATCAGGATGATGTGATCCCTTAATTCTGCTTTTTGCTTTCTCAATGCGTTCAGGATAAATGTCACACAGCGCTTTTATTTCTACTCCCTCTACTTCTGAAAATCTTCCTACAGTACCGCTTCCACGGCTCCCTAGTCCTATAAAACCTATTCGTATCTTATCCAATCGGGGTGCTCCATATCCATGCATGTTAAATTGTTGGATATGATTATTATAAAAAGGAGAGTTTTTATCTGCCTGAAGCGGTTTTGTAAGCATTCCTGCTGTTGCAAGACCTGCAAATTTCAAAAAGTTCTTTCGGTTTAAATTCATTTACTTAAAATTAAATTTTGAAGATTCGATTAGCAGTATCTCTATATAAAGCTTTTATTGTATCGTCAGGAAGATCAAGACAGGAATAGCGCCATCCTACACGACCCGGAATATATTCATCATCAGTTTCAAATAAACGCCAATGTATCTGATACATACTTTTCTTTCTTCCCATATCGGTACCAAATACAATCCGGTCTTTGTACTTATTTAAAAACTTTGCTGACGCTCTGGGAGTGCGACCCAATTCATAGTCCCGTGCAGAGGTATCTAAATGAAGGTTCGGATATTTATCCATAGCCGCAGCCAAAGAAGCCAGATCATGCCCCTGATTACCCATATGACAAGCAATAAACAGTGTATCCGGATGCTTTTCCAAGGTCCGGTTACGTTTCTCAATTAAGGCATCGAATGTTGGTACACCTTTATCATGTAAATTAAAATGCTGATAATCCGGAGTACGCTCCTGATAAACATCCAATGGTGTCCAACATGAAGGATGATCTGCAACATGTAAATTTACAGGCATTTCCAGCTCTCCGCATTTTTCCCAGAAAGCATCTAATCTTTCATCGTTGGGATGCAATCTTTTTTCAGGTGAAAGTTTAGGATCACGAGTAAAGCCGGTTCCTTTATCTGAAATTTCACCCACGCCCACTGCACCCATTTGATGACATCGCTCCAGTTCGTTAACAACCCGGCGGGGAAAATCAGGACTTCCAATATCAGAAAGGTCCATCCCACAATAGAGATGAAACCTTCCGGGATAAGCTTTAGGCATCAACTCTGCCAACCGATCAAAATCTTTTCCTGTAGCCCCGGTTAATACAAGTGATTTTTCCATCCCCACCTCATCCATCGTTCGAACCCAATCAGCTATTTCATCCTCCGTTTTTGCAACAACATGCACATGGGCATCAAATGCCGGATATTTTGCCTTTTCAATTAAAGTTTCAGTTGTAATAACTGAAGATCTGGGGGCCCAGTCTCTGAGAAGCATATTATCCATTGGCCCTGGTTGAGAAGACACTCCGGGACCGCCCCAGTCTCCAAATTTCATTTTCATCCATTCAGCATCATGTTGCCAGTCGTGCTGTGATGCAGTTCCCGCCTCAGCAGGTGCCGGTGAACATGAACCTGCAATAACACCTATACCTCCCGAAGCCAATCCCAAAGAAACTCCAACAGCACCATTTCTTATAAATTCTCTTCTTCCTGCCATTATGTTATTATTTAATTATTCATCAATTAACAATCAAAATAAATTAGCATTTAATAGTTATCCTTAATAGCCCGGATTCTGTTCAATAAGTGAATTTTGATCAATAACAATTTGGGGAATAGGTGCTAAATAGTTCCATTCATTGAAATTTGCTGGTTGAAAAAAATCAACAGTATAAGTTTTAACTCCTGTGGCAGGATCTTTTTGAATTAACATTCTTGTTCTATCCTGACTAAATACTTCAGTAGCAACCTTCCAACGAACAACGTCAAAATAACGATGTTCTTCAAACACTAATTCAATACGACGCTCATTTACCAATCTTTCCCACAGAGCTTCCCCACTTTCAGTTACAGGTGGCATCTCTACTCCTGGTCTGTTTCTGACCATATTAATATATTCCCTACATACGTCTTCATTTCCAAGCATAAACATTGCCTCAGCATAATTCAACAATATCTCACCATACCGAAAATATATCCAGGTAGGAGAACTGCTGCCACTTGAGGTACTGGTACAACCACATTCTGCTTCATCAATAAACTTTCTTGGATAATATCCGGTTTCCGATGCATTCCATGCTGATTCAATTCCATCAGGTGAATCCAGGCCCCCAGGAGTAAAAGTTTCAATGGTTCTTTCTTTAAAAGGAGCACCATCGTATAATATTGTATAATAAAATCTTGGATCCCGATTCACATAAGGATTTTGTGGATCGTAACCGGAACCTGCATCTTCAATTTTCAACCCATTACTCATTTCATAATCATCAATCAAATTTTGTAAAGGATGCGAATGTCCAAATCCAAGCCAACCATTAGGGTAAAGCCATCTTTCTACCAGCGTTTCTACTTCAACATCAATATTAAATGGCCTGCCCCATATCACTTCAGGTGTATTATAACCACCTGCCTCAGTAAATAATTCTTTATAATCACTATGAA
>DASRQG010000272.1:0-7920 GCA_035645995.1 Mariniphaga sp.
TAGGATTTAAAATGTTCTTCATTTCCGGTTTGTAGATAGTTTCGTTCTAAATTTTCTGCTTCATATAAATTCATAAGGATAGAATTGGCAAGAATTATTTTCTCACTTACAGGGTTCATATCCACTTGATTTGCATATAAATCCAGGGTTTCATTATAGATTAACCAAACAGTAACAGATGCAATGCATATTAACGTGAGATAACCCAGCAGAATATAGAATTTAACTGATTTTAAAAAATTTATCATTCATCCAATTATTTATAACACTATAATAACGAATGTGCCGCTAAGAAGTTTTATTTGAATTAATCATGAAAATGAGTCTTAAGTTTTTGAAAAAAAGTTATTAAAAGGTTTGTTATTAACTCAAAATTAGTACTTTTGCGTGCCGTTTTTTAAGGGTGACATGAAAAAAGGCCTTTGTAAAACATGGTTTTTATTGATTTTTAGCATACTTTTGCAGTCCAAAAATTGGAAGATTATTAACAAGATAAAAAACAGGTATTTATGCCAACGATTCAACAATTAGTTAGAAAAGGAAGACAAAGTAAAGAGGAAAAGAGCAAGTCTCCGGCGCTGGATTCATGTCCACAGCGTAGAGGAGTATGTGTTCGTGTTTATACCACAACTCCTAAAAAACCTAATTCGGCAATGAGAAAAGTTGCCAGGGTAAGGTTAACAAATGGGAAAGAGGTGAACGCCTATATTCCGGGAGAAGGCCATAATCTGCAGGAGCACTCAATTGTACTTGTACGTGGCGGAAGGGTAAAAGACCTTCCTGGTGTACGTTATCACCTTGTAAGGGGAGCTCTTGATACAGCAGGTGTTGAGGGAAGAACCCAGCGCAGGTCGAAATATGGAGCTAAAAAACCTAAGAAATAAGAGTTAAGTAAATTAGTTGAAATATCGTTATTTACATGTGGTTTGGTTGAGTAAGTGCATCTTTCAATGTCTTCCGGAGATGAACTGAAGACCGCCTAAAGGGCAACCAATTTAAATAACACAAAATTTTTAAAATGAGAAAGACAAAACCAAAGAAGCGGATTCTTTTGCCGGACCCAAAGTTTAATGATACTCTGGTAACCCGGTTTGTCAATGATTTAATGCGAGATGGTAAAAAATCAGTGGCTTATAGTATTTTCTATGATACATTGGATCTCATAGAAAAAAGAGTTAAAGACAGTGAGGTGTCGCCTCTTGAAATCTGGAAAAAAGCCCTCGAGAACATTACTCCTGCCGTAGAAGTAAAAAGTCGCCGTGTTGGTGGTGCAACTTTTCAGGTTCCCATGGAAATCAGAGCTGAAAGAAAAGTTGCTATTAGTATCAAAAACTTGATCTTATTTGCACGTAAACGTGCCGGTAAATCTATGGCGGATAAACTTGCAGCAGAAGTTATTGCAGCTTATAATAATGAAGGTGGTGCCTATAAACGTAAAGAAGATACACACCGTATGGCAGAGGCTAACCGTGCATTTGCGCATTTCAGATTTTAGTTTAGTCGCTGGTAAAGATTAGATGGTAAAGATTAGAAATTGGTAATAAAGAATGGCTAAACAAGATCTCAAAAATACAAGAAACATTGGTATTATGGCCCATATCGATGCTGGTAAAACAACAGTATCGGAACGAATATTATTTTATACCGGTTTAACACACCGTTTGGGCGAAACCCATGAAGGTTCTGCTACCATGGACTGGATGGAGCAGGAGCAGGAGCGTGGTATTACAATTACCTCAGCTGCTACAACTACCTTTTGGAAATATGATGATAAAGATTTTAAAATCAATATAATCGATACCCCCGGGCACGTTGATTTTACTGTGGAAGTTGAACGTTCATTAAGAATTCTTGATGGAGCAGTGGCACTTTTTTGTGCAGTGGGCGGGGTAGAAGCACAGTCAGAAACAGTCTGGCGTCAGGCCGAAAAATATGGTGTTCCAAGGATTGCATTTGTAAACAAAATGGATCGTCAGGGCGCTGATTTCTTTAATGTGTATAATGAAATTAAAGAAAAGCTTGGAGCCAATCCTGTTCCTTTGCAAATTCCTATTGGCTCTGAAGATACTTTCGAAGGAGTTATCGATTTAATTGAAATGAAGGCTATCCGCTGGTTTGAAGATCAAACTATGGGGACAAATTACAGCCTTGAAGATATTCCTGAAGAATACTTAGAGCAAGCCGAAGAATGGCGGGTTAAGTTGATTGAATCAGTAGCGGAAGTAGATGATGAATTACTTGAAAGATATTTTGAAGATGCTGATTCCATTACAAAGGAAGAAATGTTTACTGTTATTCGCAAAGCTACTATTCAGGGAATTATTATCCCTATGATGTGTGGTTCAGCTTTTAAAAATAAAGGGGTTCAGAGATTGCTTGACTCAGTGTGTGCATTTCTGCCAAGCCCATTGGATAATGGTGATATTACAGGAATTAATCCTTCAACCAATAAAGAAGAAAAACGAACTGCTGATGTAGAGGAACCTTTAGCGGCTCTTGCTTTTAAAATAGCTACTGATCCATTTGTTGGCCGCTTAGCATATATCCGTGTTTATTCAGGAAAAATTGAATCCGGCTCGCAAGTATTTAATTCTCGCACAGGCAAAAAAGAACGAATTTCCCGTCTCTACCAAATGCACTCCAACAAACAAAATCCTAAAGATGTGATTGAAGCTGGAGATATTTGTGCTGCAGTAGGTTTTAAAGATATTCGTACCGGTGACACTCTATGTGATTCAAAGCATTCGATTCAACTCGAGAGCATGGATTTTCCGGAACCGGTTATTGGGATAGCGGTTGAGCCCAAGTCTCAAAATGATTTAGATAAGCTGTCGAATGGTCTTTTTAAACTTGCAGAAGAAGATCCAACCTTCCAGGTTAACACTGATCCGGATTCAGGTCAGACCGTAATTAGAGGTATGGGTGAGTTACACCTCGAAATTATTATTGACCGTTTGCGTCGCGAATTTAAGGTAGAATGTAATCAGGGGGCACCTCAGGTTGCATATAAAGAAGCAATTGGTAAATCAGTTGAATTACGTGAAGTATTTAAGAAGCAGACCGGTGGTCGTGGTAAATTTGCTGATATAGTAGTGCGTGTTGAACCGGCTGATGAAGGGAAACATGGCTTAGAATTTATTGATCAGGTAAAGGGCGGAAATATTCCACGTGAGTTCATCCCTTCCATTCAGAAAGGGTTTGAGAATGCTATGAATAATGGTCCTCTTGCAGGTTTCCCGGTTGACAGTCTTAAGGTAACATTGCTCGATGGTTCGTATCATACTGTTGACTCTGATCAGCTATCATTTGAAATTTGTGCACGACAGGCATTTCGCAGTGCAGCTTCAAAAGCTACACCACGTTTGTTGGAGCCAATCATGAAATTGGAAATTGTAACTCCCGAGGAATATATGGGAGAAATTATAGGTGACCTTAATCGCAGACGTGGCGATGTTACCGGTATGATGAGCAAGGGCAATGCCCGTGTTATTCAGGCCAAGGTACCATTAGCTGAACAGTTTGGATATGTTACCGTACTAAGGACGTTGTCGTCGGGTAGAGCTACTTCTTCTATGGAATTTAGCCACTATCAGGAAGTACCGCGTTCACTGGCAGAAAAAGTGCTGGATAATGTACAGGGAAGAGTTGATTTATTATAAATAATTTTAACAGAGTTCTCATCATGAGCCAAAAGATCAGAATTAAGCTGAAATCGTACGATCACAATTTGGTTGACAAATCGGCTGAGAAGATCGTTAAAACTGTAAAAACTACCGGTGCTGTAGTAAGTGGACCGATTCCACTTCCTACACACAAAAGGATTTTTACTGTTTTACGTTCAACCTTTGTAAATAAAAAATCAAGGGAACAGTTCGAGTTATCATCTTACAAACGATTGATCGACATTTACAGCTCAACGGCAAAAACAATCGACGCTCTTATGAAGCTGGAGTTACCCAGCGGCGTTGAAGTAGAAATTAAAGTTTGATAATTAAAAATTAGTCGAAATGGCTGGTATTATTGGAAAGAAAATCGGAATGACATCCGTATTCAGTGTTGAGGGGAAAAATATCCCATGCACTGTGATTGAAGCCGGTCCTTGTGTAGTTACACAGGTAAAGACCGCAGAAAAAGAGGGCTACGATGCACTGCAGCTTGCTTTTGACGATAAAAAGGAAAAAAGGGCGACAAAAGCAGAATTTGGACACTACCAGAAAGCTGGTACAACACCAAAACGTAAAGTAGTTGAGTTCAAAAACACTTATCAGGAACCTTATAACCTAGGCGACAGCGTTACCGTCAACATATTCAGTGAGCTGGATTTTGTTGATGTAGAGGGTGTGACCAAAGGTAAAGGTTTTCAGGGAGTGGTAAAACGTCACGGATTTGGTGGTGTTGGTGATCGTACTCACGGTCAGCATAACAGGTTGAGAGCGCCGGGTTCCATTGGTGCTTCATCATGGCCAAGTCGTGTATTTAAAGGAATGCGTATGGCAGGCAGGACTGGTAACGAAAGAGTTACTATTGAGAACCTGATGGTAATGAAAGTTATTCCTGAGAAAAATTTGTTAGTGGTGAAAGGTTCAGTTCCTGGAGCCAAAGGTTCATATTTAATTATTAGGAAACAATGGAACTAAGTGTACTGAATATAGAAGGAAAAGAAACCGGAAGAACTATCACCTTAAGTGATATGATTTTCGGTGTTGAGCCCAACGATCATGCCATCTATCTCGATGTAAAGCAGTATTTGGCTAATAAACGTCAGGGAACTCATAAGTCTAAAGAGCGCGCAGAAGTAGCTGGAAGTACCCGTAAAATTAAAAAACAAAAAGGAACAGGTACTGCCCGTGCAGGTAGCTTAAAATCTCCTGTTTTTCGTGGTGGAGGTACTATTTTTGGACCCCGTCCAAGAAGCTACGACTTTAAACTGAATAAAAAGGTAAAACAGTTGGCCCGAAAATCAGCCCTTTCTTATAAAGCAAAGGAAAATGGTATCGTGGTATTAGAGGACTTTAACCTGGAAGCTCCAAAAACGAGAGAAATGGTTAAAATTAAAAGCAATCTTCAAATTGCTGATAAAAAGTCACTTTTCGTTTTACCAGCCGAAAATAATAATATATATTTGTCGTCCAGAAATTTACAGGATGTTTCGGTTGTAATTGCTTCAGAATTAAGTACATATCAAATCCTTAATGCAAAAGCAATTGTTCTTCTTGAAGGATCAGTGAAGAAATTAGAAGAAGCATTTAAACTATAAGACGAATAAAGTCATGGATATTTTAATAAAACCATTGGTAACCGAAAAAATGAATGATCAGGCCGAACGATTCAATCGTTACGGATTTGTTGTTGCCAAAAAGGCCACAAAACCTGAGATAAAAAAGGCAGTAGAAAACCTTTATAATGTATCGGTAAGCTCTGTAAATACCATGGTATATGGTGGAAAAGTAAAATCAAGTTATACCAAATCCGGAGTAATAACCGGAAAAACGGCAGCTTATAAAAAAGCAATAGTAACATTGGCCGAAGGAGATAGTATAGATTTTTACAGTAATATTTAATAACAAAAATGGCAGTAAGAAAATTAAAACCAGTAACTCCGGGTCAAAGGCATAAAATTATTGGCGCCTTTGATACCATTACTGCATCTACACCTGAAAAATCATTGTTGGAGCCCCTGCGGAAAACTGGCGGTAGGAACAACCAGGGCCGCATGACAATGAGGTATAGAGGTGGGGGACACAAACGCAAGTACCGTATTATTGACTTTAAAAGAAATAAAGACGGTGTTGCTGCTGTTGTCGATTCCATTCAGTATGATCCAAACCGTTCAGCCCGAATCGCTCTTCTTATTTATGAAGATGGCGAAAAAAAATACATTGTTTCTCCCAACGGGTTGCAAGTTGGGCAAACAATAAAGAGCGGTCCGGATGCAGAACCTGAAATAGGGAATACACTCCCACTCGCCAATATACCTCTTGGAACACTTGTTCACAACATTGAGCTTCGGCCCGGACAGGGCGGAATAATGGCACGTAGTGCAGGCACTTATGCTCAGTTGACCTCTCGTGAAGGCAGATATGTTTCATTGAAATTGCCTTCAGGCGAAATTCGTATGGTACTTACTTCCTGCAGAGCTACTGTTGGAACTGTTGGAAATACCGAACATAACCTTGAACGTTCCGGAAAAGCCGGCCGGTCAAGATGGTTGGGTAGGAGACCACGTGTACGTGGTGTAGTAATGAACCCGGTTGATCACCCAATGGGTGGTGGTGAAGGAAGGGCCTCTGGTGGCCATCCACGTTCACGTAAAGGGTTACTTGCTAAAGGGTATAAAACCCGTTCCAAAAAGAAAGCTTCCAGCAAATACATTGTTGAACGTAGGAAAAAATAGTTAAAGGGAATAAATTATGAGTCGTTCATTAAAAAAAGGGCCTTTTATCGATTTTAAACTTGAAAGAAAAGTTCTAGCCATGAATGATGGCGGAAAAAAATCGGTAGTTAAAACATGGGCCAGGGCATCAGTAATTTCTCCTGACTTTGTAGGCCATACGATAGCCGTTCATAACGGAAATAAATTTATACCAGTTTATGTTACCGAAAATATGGTAGGTCATAAACTGGGTGAATTTGCACCTACAAGAACATTCAGGGGTCATGCTGGTAATAAAAGATAGGCAAATGTCATTAAAAATTAAAATGAGAAAAGAATGGGTGCCAGAAAAAAAATAGCAGCAGACAAAAGAAAAGAAGATAAAAAGCAACAATATTTTGCTGTATTAAGAAATTGCCCCACTTCACCTAGAAAGATGAGGCTCGTGGCCGATTCTATCCGCGGCATGGAGGTGAAGAAAGCACTTGATGTTCTTAAATATTCCTCAAAGGAAGCATCACGTGGGGTTGAAAAACTCCTTCTTTCAGCCATCGCCAACTGGCAGGCAAAAAATGAAGGTGTACGTTTAGAGGAAAGTGAATTGTATGTAAAGCGTATTATGGTTGATTCAGGTCGAATTCTGAAAAGATTACGTCCGGCTCCCCAGGGTCGTGCTCATCGGATCAGAAAACGGTCGAACCATGTTACAATTTATGTCGACAAGAAAGAAAATGTTGTTGAAGAAACTCTTAATCAGTAATAGATGGGACAAAAAGTAAATCCAATTTCAAATCGTTTGGGTTTCATCAAAGGATGGGATTCAAATTGGTTCGGTGGTGATGAATATGGTGATAAACTTGTAGAAGATCATCAGATTCGTGAATATTTAAATGCACGTTTGGCAAAAGCCAGTATTTCAAAAATAATTATTGAACGTACTTTAAAGCTTATAACCATCACCGTTCATACTTCTCGCCCGGGAATTATTATTGGTAAGGGGGGTCAGGAAGTTGATAAACTGAAGGAAGAGTTGAAAAAGATCACCAATAAGGAGGTTCAGATCAACATTTTTGAGATTAAACGCCCGGAACTTGATGCCAAAATTGTAGCAATGAACATTGCAAGGCAGATTGAAGGTAAGGTTGCATACCGCAGGGCTGTTAAAATGGCCATTGCTTCAACCATGAGAATGGGTGCTGAGGGCATTAAGGTATTGGTTTCTGGAAGGCTTAACGGAGCTGAAATGGCTCGTTCTGAAATGTATAAGGATGGTCGTACTCCTTTGCATACCCTACGTGCCGATATTGATTATGCACTTGCTGAGGCACTTACCAAAACAGGCCTCATTGGTGTGAAGGTCTGGATATGTAAAGGAATGGTTTATGGTAACCGCGATCTTTCTCCGAATATTGGGCAGAAACAAGCTCGTTCTGGTGGAAAGAATGTTGGTGAACGTGGCCGTGGAAGAAGAAGAAAATAGTGGTTAACACTTCAGAATTTAGTATAGGATGTTACAGCCAAAAAAAGTAAAATTCAGAAGAGTACAA
>DASRQG010000273.1:0-3674 GCA_035645995.1 Mariniphaga sp.
CATATAATGGATCTTTGTCGGGGTCATATTTTGGGACACTTGCCTTTGATTTTTTCCAGGCTGATTTTAATGCCTGAGCAAACAATGTATTTGGCCTGTGTCCGGGTTTATAAGCTAAAACACGGCCTTTTATGCGTTTCCCGCAAAGTGCTAGATCGCCTATTACATCAAGAAGCTTATGACGAGCGCATTCGTTGTCGTAATGGAGTTCAAGATTGTTTAGGATTCCCTGAGACTTAACTTCAACCCGGTCATGTTTAAAAAGGTCGGCTAAACGATCGAGCTCCTCTTGTCCCACTTCCTTATCGATAATTACGATTGCATTATTAAGTTCTCCGCCTTTTATCAAATTATGATTGAGCAGGAATTCCAGCTCGTGGAGAAAAACAAAGGTCCGGCAGTTGGCAATATCATTTTTAAACTCACTAATTGATTCGAGCGTTGCGAATTGGTTATTTAATACTCTTGATTTGAATGAAATCATAACATTCAAACGATAATCGTTATCGGGCAGAGCAACAATATGCGCACCCGACTGTTCGTCGAAGATTTCAATTTTTTCTTTAATTTCAAAGTATTCTCTATCAGCCCGCTGTTCAACGATACCTGCTTTTTCTATCGCTTCAACAAAGTATTTTGAACTTCCATCCATAATTGGAGCTTCCTCATTGTCAACCTCAATCAGAACATTGTCGAGATCCATGCCGGTAAGTGCTGCCAGGGCATGTTCTATAGTTCCAATACGTGCTCCGTTATGTTCCAATAAAGTTCCCCGTGAAGTGTCAATTACCAATTCAACATCTGCATCGATTATGGGGCTTCCCTTCAGATCTACTCTTTTAAATTTAAATCCATGATTTACCGGTGCAGGTAGAAAATTCATGGTGACGTTTACTCCTGTGTGCAGGCCTTTTCCTTCAATCTTGAACGATTTGGCTAAAGTTTTTTGTTTTACCATTCTCTGAACTATTTACTTCGAATCGGCAGATTTAGCCTCATTCAATAATTTAACATTTTTTTGAAGTTGTATTACTTCATTCCGGAGTTTTGGCAAGTTCCGGTAAATTGTATAAGCTTTTATTGCGTCTTTATAATTGAAGGCAGGAGTTGCTATTACAGTTTCATTGCTTTTAACTGATTTAGATACCCCTGACTGTGCACCTATTTGTACATTGTCACCTATTGTTAAGTGACCTGATAAACCCACCTGGCCTCCAAACCTGCAATTCTTACCAACTTTGCATGATCCGGCTAACCCTGTTTGTCCGGCTATTACGGTATTTTCTCCAATCTCGCAATTATGAGCTACCTGAACGAGATTGTCAATTTTTACACCTTTTCGGATTATAGTAGAACCAAAAGTGCCGCAGTCAATAGCCGTATTCGCACCTATTTCAACATCATCTTCTATAATTACATTTCCAAGCTGGTGTATTTTTTTATATGAGCCATCTTCCTGTGGTGCAAATCCAAAACCATCGGAACCTATAACAGTACCAGCATGAATGATACAATTATCACCAATAATACAATCGTCATATATTTTAACTCCTGCATAAATAATACAATCATCACCAATCGACACATTATCACCAATAAATACTTGTGGGAAAACTTTAGTTGAGTTTCCAATTTTTGAATTACGTCCGATGGATGTGAAAGCTCCTACATAAACATCTTCACCAAGATTAGAAGATTCATGAATACTTACAGGATTTTCGATGCCTTTTCTGGTGTCTTTTTTTGCATTCACATACAGATCAAGTAACGAAGCAAAAGCCTTATAGGCATTATCGACTCTTATAAGTGTGGCTTTTATATCTGACCTGGGTTCAAATGTGTTGTTAATCAGCACTATGGATGCCTCTGTCGTATATATGTAATGTTCGTACTTTGGATTGGCAAGAAAAGAGAGGGTTCCAGGTTGACCTTCCTCAATTTTTGATATGCCAGAAACCATAACATTGCTGTCTCCAACGACTTCACCTTTTAAAAAGGCAGCAATGTCCTTTGCTTTGAATTCCATTAATTATTTTTTTAGCGATGCAAATATAGTTTTTAACTAAATAAAGTCCAATTCTTTTGGGTAACACGCAAAATATTTCCGAACGGTTTTAGTTAAGGCAGATAAATTAATATCCGATGCTTTTCCAACATCTTTGACTTTTCCATTCTTGTATAGTATTTTAATATTTTCGCTGTTCTGTGTATAAGCACTGTTTGTTATTTCTCCCGTAATCAGGAAATAAGGTGCATGTTCGGGGTTTTCGGTAATCTTTTCAGTAATCTGTAGCAGCTTCTTATCTTTCCATTTTTCAGTTACCGGTGTATCTTCAATATTGATATGAAACAGACGGCGGTTAATAAGGCCATTAGCCAATTTAGAGAGTACAGGGTCGGGGTGCATCTGCCATTCCTTTATGGATGTGAGGATATCGTTATCATCCAATAGAGCATACCATTCGAGTATATTATGGTTCCGCACTATTATCTTATTGTTAAAATCATGCGCCAGGAACTTGTGCGTCAGAAAAAGTTTTAAAGTTGGTGTTGCAAATAATTCTATCTCCAATTTAAGAAGTTCCTTAGCCCGTTTTAGTACATTAATGAGCAGGAATTCGGCGGAAACAACTGTTTTGTGAAAATATACCTGCCAGTACATCAGCCGTCGTGCAATCAGAAACTTTTCAATGGAATAAATTCCTTTTGAGTCGACAGCCAGTTGATCGTTCCAGACCGTTAGCATTTTAATGATCCTGTCAATTCCGACAACGCCTTCAGCAACCCCGGTGAAAAAGCTGTCGCGGCTTAAATAATCGAGTCGGTCCATATCTAGTTGACTGGAAACCAGTTGGTGGAGAAATTGTTTTTTATATTGGTTTCTGAAAATAGCTATTGTCATATCGAGTTTACCATTGAACTGGGTATTTAGTTCTTTCATCATCAGTAACGATATGTCTTCGTGAGAAATATCAACCAGAGTATTTTCAAGTACGTGGGAAAAGGGAGCATGGCCTATATCGTGAAGGAGAATAGCAATGGTTACTGCCTCTGCCTCTTCATTGGTGATTTCATGGCCCTTAAGTCGCAGTACATCTATAGCTTGTCGCATTAAATGGCTGGCACCCAAAGCATGTTCAAAACGCGAGTGATTGGCACCCGGGTAAACCATAAAAGAAAGGCCCAATTGCTTTATCCTCCTCAGCCGCTGGAGGTATGGATGCTCGAGTAGGTCGAATACAAGCTCCGACTGTAAATTGATAAATCCAAAGACCGGATCGTTGATTATTTTTTTCTTATTTTGATAATATGTACTCACATGATAGTTATTTCTTGAAAGGGTAAAAATACAAAAGTTTAATTAATTCGGTCTAAGGCATTTATCAACCTTTAAATATTTGTAATTTATCAAGAATTTACTATTTTTGCGCTGAATTTAGAAAAAACCTGAATTAGGGGACCTAAGGTTCCCTATTTTGTTACAGGCTTATAATGACAGATAAGAACAGTATCATAGGATTGGTTAATGAAATGCTCGATGAAGGCATGTTTCTTGTGGATGTACAAGTCAATGCTTCCAACGTTATCAGGGTGTTTATAGATAGTGTAAAAGGTATTACTATTGACCAATGTGTTGCTGTGAGCAGACATATTGAACAGAATCTTGATCGTGA
>DASRQG010000274.1:0-2641 GCA_035645995.1 Mariniphaga sp.
TAGCCTCTATCTTTTTAAAGATTGTTGGGATTGAATCAACCTTGTTAAAAAGCAAGTAACTCTTTCCTATTGTCAACATGAGGTCCTCTCTGTTTTCCGAAGAAATCGCAATCTGCCCCATCAGCTGTTTTTGAGCTTTGCTTAGCTGCATAATTCCCAGTTTCTTTTCCCGTATCAGTTTGAATTCTTTCAAAACAAGACCAATAGCCTTATCAAGATTAATCTGATCGGTTCCAAAATAAACGTTAAACAGACCAGTATCAGTATAGGCGACGTAACCCGACTCAACATTATAAGCCATTCCTTTCCTTTCACGCAGAGCCATATTGAGCCTGGAATTCATTGCTTGTCCACCCAGTATGTTATTCAGCAATACCATAGAAATGCGTTTCGGATGTGTCACATCATAAGCAATATTTCCGATCATACAGTGCGATTGATAAGTATCCTTTTTCTCGATCCTGTTTCCGGGTACATAATTATTGAATCGTTCTCGTTTATGTTCCCTGTAACGAGGTTCAACCTGACCAAAATACTTTTCTATAAGTTTTACCAACTCCTTAAAATCGATATTACCTACTGATGCTATAACCATTTGATCGGTATGGTAATTCCGGTTAATAAAACTGAGAATACTTTCCCTGTTGAATTGCAATAAATTTACAGGATTACCAAGTATGTTTCGCGCGATAGGATGTCCATCAAATATCAGCTCTTCAAACTCATCAAAGATAAGGTCGGATGGAGAATCTTTATAGGAATTAATCTCCTCCAGAACAACTTCCTTTTCACGTTTCAACTCCCTCTCAGGATATACGCTATTAAAAAGGATATCATAGAGCAGTTCCGCTGAACGTTTATAAAAACCATTCAGAAAAGTACAGTAGAGGGTTGTTTCTTCTTTAGTGGTATAGGCATTCAGTTCACCTCCCACATCCTCAATACGACTTAAAATATGATAAGCTTTTCGCTTACTTGTACCTTTAAACACCGAATGTTCTATAAAGTGAGCCAGCCCATGCTCTTCCTGTTGTTCATCGCGTGACCCTGTATTAATAAGTACTCCAAGATGTCCAACGGGTGAAGTATCGGGTTTATGAATAAGCCGTATTCCGTTAGGTAATATATGTCTCAGATAATTAGTTTCTATCATTAGTGATATAAATAAGGATGCAAAAGTACTAAAAGAAATCCCTGAAACAAACGATCAGAATGATGAGAAAATTTTGTGCATTTCTTCTACTTTGTAATGAAATTTCTTTGTGATTATAAAAAATTATGTACTTTTGCAACACCAAAACAAAGGGGTGCCATAGCTCAGTTGGTAGAGCAACGGACTGAAAATCCGTGTGTCCCTGGTTCGATTCCAGGTGGCACCACCTCAAAGAGGAAAATCGCAAGGTTTTCCTCTTTTTTTATATCTGCCACTAACTGATTCTTTCGGATCACGGATCACGGATCACTTTGGATCACTTGGATCACTTCATATTTCAGGTGGATTATCAAAAAATTAAGCATAGATTTTCATTAATCTAAAGAGAAAGAATTCAGAATCGAATTCCTAAAAAACAGAGAGGAAAGCTTAAGTAAAATCTCATGAATACTTCTGTTTTTTATATATCCTTTTATCAAAATTTTTTCACAGAAAACATATTTCAGCAATTTCAATAGCTGCATTTCCTATAGCAGTTATAGCTTCTGAAGAAATATTTGTCCCCTTGCATGAATAAATTTAATCACTTGTGTATCTTTATGTTCATTTTATTAAACAGTCGCTGCTCTATGCATAGCATTAAATGGAGTAGTTACTCATTATCAACCTAATCAATAATAAAAAACATGAAAAAACCATCATTTCATTCATTCCTTTTGATTTACTAAACATGATTATAGCTCTGTCGGCATGTCAGGAAGATAAAGATGACATACAGCCGGATAAAAATTACCTCTATGAAAAAATTCAGGTACTTGCAGACAGTGTTTATGATAATACTTAACTGTTCTTGTTTTTACGAATGGTTGGAACTTCATAAACGGGACGGATGACATAAGTTTGTTAGAGAAACAAAGCTCAATATTGCAGAATCTCATGTACGATGTCAGGAAATTGGTTTTGGCACATTAAGAAGGGAGGTTTGTTGTTAAAGTTTTATTGCGATTACAAGTTTATTATTTTTATTTTCCTCTTGTGTATTTTGATATAAAGTTGTAAACTTGCACTCCGAATTTCAACAGAAGGAATTTAGTTCATTTGGTTTAAATTCTTGAGGGCCCATAGCTCAGTTGGTTAGAGCACCTGACTCATAATCAGGGGGTCACTGGTTCAAGCCCAGTTGGGCCCACCTAATCAAGCAGTTACATTAAAAGTGTAGCTGCTTTTTTTATTAGCTACATACAGTTTGCATACAAAATTGATTAAAAAGGGAAAGTATTAGAATCGAGTAGGTTGGATATCGCCCGCCCTCTCACACCATCGTGCATGCTTTCGCACACGGCGGTTATCAGATTTCTGTTCGTCAGAACTTCGGATTTGCTGATGACTTCTTTCAGATTCAGGGTCACCCTGACACCCTTGTCATTCGCTAATGTTTCCTATCAACTCGGCACATACAGGAACTTGCATCCTGTTAGCTTAGTACCA
>DASRQG010000275.1:0-5419 GCA_035645995.1 Mariniphaga sp.
TTGATCCCGCTATCAGAACCAAAATAAAAATACCAGTAAAAATAAATATTGTTAATTGTCAAGTTCATTTTCTTACAATTTGGAAGCAAAGATAGGTAATAATTTTAATTGTGAATTATTTTTTTTGACAAAACCTGTTTGCCATTTTCTTTTATTATTAGAAGATAAATTCCCGGCACATTGTTTTTGATTGATATTTTGGAGGTTACAAGGCCTGTAGTATTTTTGAACTCATGAGATTGAATTTTTTGTCCATGCATACTATATATTTCCATTTGTAACAGTTCTATAGGCCTTTCGGAATTAATTGTTAAATTAAATGATTCTCGAAATGGATTTGGATAAACCAATATCTTTCTTGGAGACAGTACAGGAACTGAAGTGGTTATTGGTGTCTGAATCTCAATATTGTCAATTGCCCAGCCCCATCCATGTGCAAGCGCATCTGAATACAGTCTGAATCTTATAAGTATTGTGTCATTGACATTAAAGTTACCGTTTTCCAGCATATCTATCTGCCGGTTAATATATAGATCGGGTGAGCCTGCTGTTATTGAATTCATATCGGCAACAGAATGATAATAGCTGTTCTCCCATGTTTCATGTTCATTTGAATCATAACCATTGGTTAGGGGAAGCCAGGTTGCCCCACTATCTTTACTTGCTTCCACTATAACATAATCCCAAAATTCCATGTCGCCAAAACTACTCCCTTCATCTCCCGGTTCCACCAGTACAATTTCATCAAAAGTAAGTATTGCGTCTTCTTTTAAAATGATTGGATGTTTAAGAAGTGTGATTAGATTAAATGCTGTTTCATTTTGAAGTGTACTGGGATAAGGATGAGGACTATGAAGTGCTGAATTTTCAAAATTTTCCGGTTTTTCGATTGAAAAGTCAGTGAGAACAAAATCCCGGAGGCTTTCATCTTCAAAATCATTGCTGTAGGAAAATACCGGATCAAATATTTTTTCAATAATGAAGGAAATTTCACCCGTTTCAGGAAATATTACCGTATTTTTTGATGATGAGGCATCTATGGCCACTATGGTATAAGATATCTCATCATTATCATTAAGTTGATTGTTGTTAACTGGAAAGAGGCCTGCATAGTCAATGATTGAAATTGGTGTTAACCCAAATGGTTGTTGTGGAACTCCATTAATCGCATATTCCACATAAACTGTATCAACACCCAGATTGTCTTCTACCTGAGTACTTAGCACAAGGGGAAAGCCTGTTTCTATAAAAAAATCTATCGGTTGGTGGGTAATAACCGGTGCGATGTCATCAGGTCCAAAATTTATTGTAAAGAAATTTTTTGGAGCACCGGCAGGATTTGTGAAACTGCGGTTAAGTGAATCCGTTGCACTAATATAGTAACTTACAAAGGGAGTATTAGGATTTATCAACATAGTAGCTGAAAATTTATCCTCTCCAAATGATTCCAAAGGAATAGAATCGACATGCATAACGAATGAATCCGTTGAAAAAACTAAATACAATTGCGAAAGGTCGAGCGGGTAATCACTTTGAATCTCAGCTTCAATGGTTAAAGGTTTGATAACCTCCATGTCTTTTAACATGGTGTGATTAATTTTTAAATTTTTCCAGCCAATATCGGCAAGTATACCTAAGGTTACAGGGCCCGGATGATGGGTAGCTTGTCCTCTGCCCATTGAATGTGTCATTAGATTATTTATATTATCGGAAGGGTAGGTGGCACCATTTAGATGATAGATGCTCGAGCCTTCATTCCATCGTATTGGAGCATAAAGCCGTGGAGGAGTGCCTGGTTCAGAAGCCATGGCAGATGGGCTGTATGCAAATAAATAACCTGAAGTGAGTTGCCTTCTTAATTCATCTGAAGGATTATCGAAGATGGTAGTATCGATAAGTTGTTCTCCATCATTATTAACAACAAGGTAATCGAAAGATGATGCATCTCCCCAATCAAACAAACGATATTCACCAGTTTGATCCAGTACATTAAAAAAACCTGTAAAGCCAAGTCCATGAGCAATTTCATGTAATACTACAGAAACAAAATCATATTCGGTGGTTGGAGTATTACCATCAGTTCCAAAATACCAGTTTATATTTTCATTGAATTCGGCTATCATATCGGGACGTTCCGGCCCTGTGAGTTCAGTGCCAATAATCTTTTCAGCCAAGGCGATCGGGTAGAAAATATCTTTGTGCCGGGCACCTTCAAAATTCATTTTGTGATCATAAGGGCCACAGCTCCCAAGAACATTCTCTTCTGATTCAGTCCAAATTGCATCTATATAAATAGGAAAGGGTGATTCTATTAAGCTTTCCCATATACTGGTTGCATATTCAAATGCATTCTTTGCTTCTGTTGGAAAGTTGTGATAAGTTACTATGATATCTGAATTATTCTCAGCCGATTTTAACGGGCTAAGAAACTCTTTGGGAGGAGGAATAAATGATTTTCTAACTTCAGGAGAGGCAATACACCATGGATAATCTGGTTTGTATATTTTTTTTTGCCATAGATGTTGACCTGATGTTGATAATGCTAACACCAAGATTAGAAGAGTAAAAGTAAATTTATGCATGGTGCGAGTTTCCTTTTAGATTTTATAGACAATCTACTGTGTTAAAAGTTTGCAGACTGGATAAAACAGGGAAATGCACCATGCATAGTATATGGCTATAAGCCAATTTAATACTAGTTGATTATCGTGATCTTTTGGAGGTAATCAATTTGTACATTAAAATGCTTGCTGCGATCAAGCCTGCTGTGGCTGCTGCCAATACAAAATACAATAATGTTTCCATTGTGATTTAATTTAAATAGTTGTTTTATTTATAAATTGAACTTTTAGGTTCAGTTCTTTAAAATTTTATCTGATGAAAGTATCCTGTTACCATCATTAATACTTATCATGTACATTCCCGGATTCACTGATGATAAATCAATCCTGGTAGTGGTTGAATGTTGAGAATCAAAATCATTTTGCCGATGAATAATTTTCCCCTGAACATCAGTTACTAAAATGTCTACCGGGGTTTCAAATTGTTGCTCGTTCCATTCAATGCTTAAGAAATTTTTTACCGGATTTGGATATAAAAGGATACTGCCTTCAGCAAATAACCTGTTCTTGTTATCTTGAGATTTTTGTATCTCAAGATTGTCATTAGCCCAGGCAAATCCGGTAACTGAAGAATCGGAAGCAAGTTGGAATCTAAAGATAGCCGTATCGTCAACTTCTAATCCTGTGTTATTTGTAAGATTAACAGCATGATTTACAAACATACCTTCATGTGGATAAGCTGACGATTCTTCCTGATTTAAACTATTTGTAAAGGCAGTATACCAATTTATATTATTTTCAGCATTATATTTATCAGTAAGAGGAAACCAAAATGAACCTTCATTTTTGCCTGGTTCAACATTTACATAATCCCATGGATTTATTTTCCTGTTTTGGTTCATGTACCCGCCTGGATCAAATATATCAATGATATTTACCTCATGGAATGAATTTAAAGGATAGGTTGTGAAGTTATCTTTAATAGAATTATCTTCTGCTGTAAGCTCATATTCGTGTTTATCAGTTGCAGCATTCAAAAAATAAAGTGGGATTGAACCGGAAGATACACTTTTGTCCATGCTTGCTAAAAACACCGGTTCCTGTAATCTGCCATTAATTTTATAATCAATTCGAAGCTTCTTAATCCTTACATTATTCGAAGCTTCAGCATGAATCTTTGGTTCTTTGATGTTGCCTGCTAATATATCCACCGGATTATGAAATATCTGAGGTTCAAATTTATCCGGCCCAACATTCATTGTAAAAAGTTTTGAGGGGGCAACTGCAGGATGTCTGTAATAAAGGTTATCGGCAGTTATTGCCTCAATATAATATTTAACCTGCCCGGTATGAAAGGCAAGGTTCATGCGTCCTGTAAAATAATTAAAAGTTTCACTTCTTTGAAGGTAAACATGATTTGTGGTTTCAAAGTCATCAAAAGAATAGACTACTTTAACATTTTTAAACGCTTCATCTTGTGTGTTTAAATTGACCTGAACCGGCCATTCTGCAACTGCCTTCTCAATATCTTTTAAAGGATTGAAATCGAAAACAACATTTTTCCACCCTAATTCAGCCAGAATAGTAAGTGTCACTTCGCCCGGATCATGTATAGCTCTACCCTTCACGGCATAGGGTGCCATTAAACTATTTTGCTGTCCGTATTCATACCCTTTTAAATGATAAATGCTGGTTCCATCATTCCAGACAGGTGGAGCGAATATCCAGTCAATCATTTTCTGTTGCTGTTCAGCGGTAGATGACTTACAGAACATTACATTGTTAGAGGTTATCTGCTCATAAAGTTCTGCTGATTGGCTTTTAAACAATGACCTGTCGGATATTTGCTGATTGTTGTTGTTAAAAAGCAAATAGTCATAAATGCTTGGTAGTTCATTGTTATTGTTGTAATAACCTTTCCCATCACGTTCATTTAGGAAACCGGAGAATCCGAGTCCATGGGTAATCTCATGTAAAGCTGAACTTACCATATCGTAATGAGTAGGTGGGGGATTTCCATCAGTTCCGTAATACCAATCATATTTGCTGCTAAACTTGCAAATAATATCCGGAGCTCCTGCATTTAAATCCTTGCCTGCAATTTTTTCAGCCAGAGCTACAGGATAATAGACATTTCTTATGGGAGTACCTAAGAAATTATTATAAAAGATTGAAGGATTTCCTTTCGCAAGAATATTTCCATCCAGCTCTTCCCAACGCGCCTCAATATGAATCGGCACCGGTGAATATATCAGCTCCTCCCAAATTGAAACTGCATAATTAAAAGCAATTTTAGCTTCTTCCGGAAAATTCCGATAAGTTACCCTAAATGTGGGTGAAATTTTTTTTGACGATGTTAAATTAACACTTTTTCGGGGATTTGATATGTAGAGGTCATTTTCCTTGTTAAGTTTTAAATTTGCAGGATTATCACTAAAGAGATCAGCTCCTTTAGGATTATCCTGTCCTGCTGCGTTGCCAATGAAAACAACCAACAGGAATAATAAAAGTATCCATTTCATTGCACTTGAGAATATATGGTTTGTAAATCGTGAGCTAAAATACTATTCAAGGTTAAGAATGGTGGTCTGTATGATACTGAAACCTAATAGTTTGAATAGATGAAATCCTATCAGCAATTTACTGATGACGAGTAGGCATAATTGATTGTTTATCTTGTAAATGACCTGAAGGCTCTAATTTTCTTCCGAAAATTCATTAGGCAATTTAGAACATTCCGAAAAAAAAGATAAATTTGCTACATTGTTAAAGTATTTATATTTCAAAGAATTAATTGGAATAACCCACTATTAAATCAACCATGTGTCCATGAAAAAAATCCTGGCAATTGATGATAA
>DASRQG010000276.1:0-4514 GCA_035645995.1 Mariniphaga sp.
TCATCCAATGCCCGAGTGGATGGAGAAGGGTATTCCTGCAGTTGATAAAGGAAAGAACCTTGGATATTAATTTTATACAGCTGCTTTATTAATGTCAGCCATCACCAACCTTATTTCTCCAAATGAATATTTGTCTCCTAATTTATTTTTTAGGTCACTTAATGTAGCTGTTTCTTCCTTCTCATTAATACACCTGGCTATTATTTCATATTTTTTTTTGTCTATTAGTTCATAAATATCAAGTGAACCTTCCCCTACAAAATGCGCCAGATGCGTTTCGATGGTTGAAGCAGCATAATCTCTTTTTTTTGCAATTTCTTGTACAGACATACCCTGTTTAAACAAAACCAGGCTTATTGTTTTAGTGTCCAATCCTGCAAATTCAATTTCCTGTTGAGCATTTTCAGGAATTTCCATACCCTTTTCTTTACGGTAATTTAGAATCAGTGAAAGAAGATCCTGTCCGAAGAGTTCCATTTTCTTACCTCCCATGCCTTTAATGGATTTAAGCTCAATTGCTGTGGATGGAAGTTTTTCTGCTAGAACCACCAATACTTTCTGCTGTATTATTTTTGGCTCTTGTAATCCGGTTTCTAGTGATTTATTATGGCGCCATTTAATGAGTTTCTCATAAAAATCAGCATTAGATACTTTAATTCTTGCAGTGGTGCTGTGTTTTTTAAGAGTAGGCTTTTCTATAGCTGCCAAAGCTCTTGCTTTCAAATATCCTGTAACCGTGAATCCTGTACTAACAGATTGCAGGCATGATTTCTTTATTTCAATCTCAGTCTCCAGGTTGTTCAATGATTCGTTTAGTTTTTTGCGGATTGAGCTGTTGTCGGTTTGGAAACCTGCATTTTCATTGAGTGGATTAGTAATTTCTACAAATCTTTGTGAAAAATAATCTGCAGCTTTTTGAAGACGTTCTTGTAATTGAGGATTTTCTTCTGCGTATAAAGGCTGAGCAGCCAAACGTTGCATTTGATTTTTAAATTTTATAGCAACGGCTTCAATTTCCTGTTTTAAAACCTGCAAACATTCCTGAAGCTTAGTTTGCAAATCTCCCATCAAAACCGATTCATTTTCCTCCCAATATTTCAGAATATAATTAATGATTCTGTTGACCGGACTAAAATCAATGAGTTCTATCATGAGCTGCCACTCATAATTTTTGCGGTGCTTATTCAGGTCTTCCTCTCCGGGTTGGTTTTGTTCAACTTCATGAATAAAACCGGTTACTGTATTGTCATTAATTACGCTTTCCTGGTGTAATGGCGTACTCAATATTAAACCTTCCAGGCTTTTGCAACGACTCAAAGCTACATATACCTGACCATGAGCAAATGATTGCCGCGCATCGATAATTGCCTTTTCAAATGTTAAACCCTGACTTTTATGAATAGTAATTGCCCATGCCAGTTTAAGGGGAAATTGATAAAACCTGCCTATAATTTCTTCTTCAATTTCTCCAGTGTCTTCATTCAGTTTGTACCGGGTGTTTTCCCAACAGGCATGTGATACTTTAATGGTCTCTGTGTCATCGGGGCATAGTACCTCTATCTCCTCGTCCAGAATATTTACTACCTTTCCAATCTTGCCGTTGTAATACCTTTTATCTGCAGAAGGATCATTCTTAAGAAACATCACCTGTGCATCAGTTTTAATATTTAAAACCTCATCAGTAGGATAGAGCATTACCGGAAAGTCTCCCTCTATGTTACAACGGAAAGTTTGAAGTGGTGATGTAAGTTTTCGAAGATGAGCTTCATTGATTTGTTTCGATTGGTAATTATGGGTGGTCAGCGTAATATAACCTTCAAGTACCTGATTTGTGATATTGGGGCGATACCGGTTATTTAAAAGTAGATAGTCCTCAGTGTCCATATCGTTATCACGAACCTTATTCAGCAAATCAATAAAAACCTGCTCATTTTGACGATAAATATGTTGCAGTTCGATGCCTGTGAAGTGGGCTCTTTGAAGCGCCTTGCTGCTAAAGAAGTAACATGTATCATAATATTTACTAAGAATGGCCCAATCGTCATCTTTGACTACTGGTGCCAGTTGTTGCAAATCTCCGATCATTAGCAACTGGATACCACCAAAAGGCAGGTAACGGTTCTTAAACCTGCGAAGTACAGCGTCGATGGCATCAAGAAGATCTGCGCGTACCATACTTATTTCATCGATTACAAGCAAGTCGAGGCTGCGAATCAGGTTAATTTTATTTTTGCTAAACCTGAAATACAGTTGAGATTTATTAGATGTAGTAGAGATTGGCCCGGTAGAATTGTTGCTGTTGTACTGTGGAATCTGAGGCCCGAATGGCAACTGGAAAAATGAATGGATGGTAACACCTCCAGCATTAATTGCAGCTACACCTGTAGGGGCAACAACAACCATTCGTTTAGGTGAAGTTTCCTTTAATCTTTTTAGAAATGTAGTTTTTCCTGTACCTGCTTTTCCTGTAAGGAAGAGGTTTTGATTGGTGTAATGAATAAAATTGTATGCCAGTTTTAGTTGGGGGTTACTATCATCATATATCATGTTAAAAGTCTTTGCAATGGTTTAATTGCACTAAATTATAAATATTTGTTCATTTCAGTTATTAAATTATCTAAGAAAACGGAACCAATTCATTTAATTCCTGCATCAAATTCATAATTTGTGATTTAGTGAGGTTTAAAGTTGTAAGGATTTCAGGATTGGACGATAACTGCCGACAGATTACGATTCCTTTATCCATGAGTTCCTGCTTTTGTTTATGAGACAGATTTGCCAGTACTGTAATTGGATATACCTTTTCGCGGTCAATAATGTCCTTCATGCCATTTCCTGTTGGATAATCCCAGCTAAGCATATGTAAACCACTACAATTACCATAATCAATAGCATCGGAAGTGAAGCGTGTATTGGTAACCACCCAACCATGAAAAGTATAACCTTCATATTCAGGTGATTTTTTAAGCTGTTTAACAATGTCATCGACTCGTGATCTTACATAAAGTGGAACTTGCACACTTACCGATTTTCCATGACTTTGACTGTATTTACATTCCACCAAGTGTTCCTCATGATCTTTAATGGCAACAACATCCATTTCATGCGTTACACAGCAACCTTGCATCACTATGCCAGTAGTTGTTTTATACCCCATGATATCAAAAAGTTTCCCTATAAAGTACTCAAAAGGATATCCGGTAGGGCCAAGTTCCATGATGGCCTTTTTTAGTTTGTATCGTGAAGCAAAATGTGCTCTTTTATGTTTTAAAAGCTCAAAAGCACGCGAATAAATCTGACGGGTAGAAATACCATTGTAAATCCATTTAGTTATTTCTGCTGCTATTTCTTCTGTCTCGTCGATATTTGCCCCCGAATTTGACAGAGAGCTTATTAATTTTTCAATAGAAAATGGTTCAGTTTCACCTGAAGCTTTTTGTACCCATACCTCTTTTTGTTTCATTCCTGGTCTTATCTTAGTCCCGTATTTTTATCTGGAAAACGGTTAATAGAGAGTAAAAATGCAAAATATTCAGATACAATTAAAAGTTAATGAATTAATTTTTTTAGAAGTCATATTCGCCAATGGGTTGGAAATGGTTAAATAGTTACAACAAAAGAACCGATTTTTACATTTATACAGTCATTGAAATGTTGCCTTTTAATCGTATTCCATTTTATAATTTTAGTTCCATTATAATTCAAATTCATAAGTTTCATAAAATGCGGGAGGAATAATTTATCTGAGTGTTTATTCAGAAGCTTTCTTCTCTAATTATATGCTTATACTCACTATATCTCCTCTATACCTTCTCCAGTCCCGGAGGGTGTTCTTATTCCGGCAGAAAGGTTTCTGACTGGACTTGGACTGGACTTGGTATGGAGAAGGTATATCGTTACGATCCGAAAATTATATTTGATGGCTGTAAAATTTAATGTCAAAATTTTTAATTCTATTGAGAGTTTGCATTAAAAAGCTTATGATTATTTAGCCTTATTTAATGTAATTATTCTTATACAGGATTTATTTTTGTGCAAAACGATTAGGCATTACAATATGCATACACAGCTAATGCAAGGATGTGAAGCAGGATTTAAAAAGAAAATGAAGTTCCCGGTTAAAAATTAATTAGAAAATTTTAATTATTACAATTGTTTAGTTGTGTTTCGTGTTTATATCCTTTTACAATTAATTTTTCAATATAATCACCTGGGATGGGCTTAACAAGGTAATCAATTACGCTATCAAATCTAAATGCTTCTTTTTTATCCTTATTTAATATAGAACTGGTTGTAATTATG
Organism: Mariniphaga sp.; assembly: GCA_035645995.1. GTDB lineage: Bacteria > Bacteroidota > Bacteroidia > Bacteroidales > Prolixibacteraceae > Mariniphaga. Next base: position 4,303 of record DASRQG010000276.1, read on the forward strand.
AAATGAGTTTTATCCTTTTGCGTAGGGAACTGACTTTCAAACTGCCTGATAAAGTCAAATCCATTCATCTCGGGCATGTTCAAGTCTAGAAGTATGTAATCTGGAAAATTACCTGGATTTTTTTCATTCAATTCTTTGAGGTAATGGAGTGCGTCGTGTGCATTTTCTCTAACACAAAAGTGAGAAGAGAAGTCAGACCAATTTATGACCAT
>DASRQG010000277.1:0-3479 GCA_035645995.1 Mariniphaga sp.
ACAGCTTGAAGAGCTGCAGGAACAAACTCAAAACCTTATAATTTCCACCCTTAAACTAGCCATTGATGATGAGACATCACCACATATGGACCTGAATAAGTATCCAAATATCGTTGGAGAAATGATGTTCAGCAATGAGTCGATTGACAAAATGGAAGATCGTGAACCTGAAGTTAATCACCCTATCGAAGAAAATGTAAGGGTGAAACAACTCGCTACAAAAGAAAGGTTCATGTTTGATGAAAACGGAAAGCCTTTCTCTAAAATCAAAACTTATGCATTAAGAGATGGCATTTTTGAAGCCATTATCGACAGGTTTTACAAAGATCCCACTTTAATAGCCTACGGTGAAGAAAACCGCGACTGGGGAGGTGCTTTTGCAGTGTATCGCGGACTAACTGAAGCATTGCCTTATCACCGCCTTTTTAACTCACCGATCTCTGAAGGCGCAATTGTGGGTACTGCTATTGGTTATGCCATGTGTGGCGGACGGGTTGTTCCCGAAATAATGTATTGCGATTTCCTTGGTAGAGCCGGCGATGAAGTTTTTAACCAACTTCCCAAATGGCAGGCTATGAGTGGGAACGTAATAAAAATGCCTGTGGTGTTAAGAGTTTCGGTGGGTTCAAAATATGGTGCACAGCATTCACAAGACTGGACCGCTCTGGCTGCACACATACCCGGACTTAAAGTAGTGTTCCCTGCTACCCCTTATGATGCCAAAGGCCTCATGAACTCAGCTTTGCAAGGCACTGATCCGGTTGTATTTTTCGAAAGCCAAAGAATTTATGACATCGGGGAAATGTTTCATAAAGGGGGTGTTCCTGAAGGTTATTATGAAATTCCGTTGGGTGAACCCGATATTAAAAAGGAAGGTACGGATGTAACAATCCTCACCATCGGGGCAACGCTTTACAGAGCTCTTGATGCAGCAAAAATACTGGAAGAAAAGTACAATTTCTCCGCCGAAGTGATAGACGCTCGTTCTCTTGTACCCTTTAACTACGATTTGGTAATTGAATCCATTAAAAAAACCGGACGTATAGTTATATCAGGAGATGCTTCAGCAAGAGGTTCTTTCATGCGCGAGATGGCATCAAATATTACTGAGCTTGCATTCGATTATCTCGATGCTCCACCGGTTGTTGTAGGTTCACGTAACTGGATTACTCCGGCTCATGAACTGGAAGATTATTTCTTCCCACAACCTGAATGGTTTGTGGATGCTATTCATGAACGAATCGTTCCACTTAAAGAACATAGTCCTCAAAATGACTTTACTGAAGAGGAACAACTCGACAGAAATGCCAAAGGTATTTAAACACTAATCCTAAATACCCTGCATTCCTTCTGATAATAACAGATGCGTTTGTGGTAAATCACCCGGGAATTTTTATTTTCCCGGGTGTTTTATTAATACCTGCGTTGAATAAAGTTAAGTTCTGACTCTACCTCTTCCGGCAAGCGTCAATATTATTCCAACAACTGCAACAATTCCACTAAATATAACAGGAGTCCAGTTGGCACTACTAACGGCAACATCAACACCCAGCACACTAAAACTTTCTGAGTCCTGCATTGCCTGATATCCAAATACAAACAATCCAACCAGTCCAACAATAAGCAAGATGATACCAATTATTCGCATGTTTAAGAAATTAACAATTTATCATTTGCTAATAAAACACAGAAATTGGTTAAGAGTTTATGACAACTTAAAAAAGTTTCAACTGCATGCCCACATTAAGGATGGTGTTCTCATTAATGTTATTAATTTGACACAATGATTCAACAGATGTTTTAAACCGGCGGGATATTTTCCATAAAGAATCTCCATGAGCAACAGTATATTTTTGAGGTACATTCCCGCCATGTATAGCCCCATGATGTCGGTTATCTTTTTTTAAGTCAGCCAAATATTGAATTCCAAGTGCTTCATCTCTTATTTTCCTTTCTGAAAAATCGTAAACCAATTCGGGGTTATAAAATTTGCCCGACTCTTTTATCTCAAAATGAAGATGACTTGTAGTTGCCCTTCCTGTGCTTCCGGCAAGTCCGACAGGCTGATTTCGTTCAACTATCTGCCCGGGCTTCACTAAAAATTTACTTAAATGAGCATAACAGGTTTCAATTTCATTACCATGATCCAGAACAACCATGTTTCCATATCCATAGTAATATTTTGCTCTGGTTACAATTCCATGATAAGCCGAATAAATAGTATCACCAGTGGCCATTTTTATATCTGTACCGGTGTGCATCCGGCCCGACCGCATCCCATACCGGCTAATTACTTTACCATCTGCAGGCACTACAAAATGGCTAAGAATTTTTCCTGCCGGTATGTACTGCCCATAATATAAATCCTGACCGGGTGAAATATCGTCCGGTTCAAGTTCATTCATCAGTGAAATAAAGTCGTCATGAGATACCGGCATATCATAACCAGGTATAACAATCATGGAATCAACATTAATGTATTGAGAATAAACCGGGGATGTAAAAGAAAAAAAACAATACAATACAATCAAAGCTTGTCTTACTCTTGACATAACTACAAAGTAAAATCAGGTTATTCGTTAATAAACGCTACAGGTTATAGATTGAGTTATACTGGCTTACAGTTTAACCGATTGAAAAATACAAAAAAAAATTATCCAACCAACTCCACAATTAAATCATCATTGGTTTTTTCAACTCTTGCAAGATTATTTTTAGTTAATCCTTTTATAGCCTTATCCCATTTTTTATTACTTAATCCCGTCCTTTCCTTAAGTAACTGCAGGGTAATGGGTGAATGTGATTTAAGAATGTCAAATACCAGCTTTTCCTCTTCTGTTAAATCTACCTTTTTCCTTTCTGGTTTCATTTGAGGAAAAAACAGAACATCCTGTATGGAAGGACTATTGGTCATAAACATGGCCAGTCGATCTATACCTATTCCCATGCCCGAAGTAGGTGGCATCCCGTATTCAAGTGCTCGCAGAAAATCCTGATCAATAAACATGGCTTCATCATCACCTTTTTCAAGCAACTTCACCTGTTCTTCAAAACGTTCACGCTGATCTATCGGATCATTAAGCTCTGAATAGGCGTTTGCCAATTCCTTGCCGTTAACCATCAATTCAAACCGTTCTGTTAGCTCCGGGTTAGTCCTGTGCCGTTTGGTAAGTGGCGACATCTCAACAGGGTAATCTATAATGAAGGTAGGCTGAATATAGTGATGTTCACATCTCTCACCGAATATCTCATCAATCAACTTACCTTTACCCATACTTGGGTCGATTTCTATTCCCAGTTTATCACAGATATCGCGCAGTTGATTCTCATCCTTTCCAGAAATATCATAACCGGTATGTTCTTTAATGGCATCGGCCATAGTCACTCGCGGATAAGGTTTTTTGAAATCGATAACATGTTCCCCCACCTGTACTTTGGTGGTTCCGTGCAATGCTAAAGCAACCCGCTCAACAATTTCT
>DASRQG010000278.1:0-4131 GCA_035645995.1 Mariniphaga sp.
TATGGAATGAACGTTCCGGATTAGGAAAATTAGGCCGTTTAACCAGGGCAAACCTTTCATTTGGAATGAATTTCAGGTCGAAGCAGGGTGAACAGCAAGCCGAGGCGAACAAGGAAATTATAGAAGAAGAAAACAGGTTACCCGGGGTTTATGAGGATTACGTGGATTTTAACATTCCCTGGGATTTTGGCTTTGACTATAGTTTTACATATGCAGGTCCCATCAGGCCAACTGATAAAGGAAGATTTACTCAAACAATCGGATTTCGCGGTAACCTTAATATAACCCGAAGCTGGCGCCTGGCAATGAATACCAACTATGATATAATGGCAAAGGAGCTCTCATTTACAACCTTTAATGTGAGCCGCGATCTTCATTGTTGGTCGATGTCGTTTAATTTTGTACCTTTTGGTTATATGAAGCAATACAGCTTTACAATCAATGCCAAATCCTCCATGTTACAGGATTTAAGAATACAGAAACGACAGAGTCATTACGATAATTTTTAAATCTAACTAATATGAAAAAAATTATTTATACTGAAAATGCGCCAAAGGCAGTAGGGCCGTACAGTCAGGCAGTAGAAGTGAATCAAACCCTTTATGTAGCCGGTCAGGTGCCCCTGGATCCCACAACCATGAAACTTGTTGATGGTGGGATTGAAGAACAGACCAGACAGGTCTTGAAAAACATTGGTGCCATACTTGAAGCAGCAGGCTATACTTACGGAGATGTAGTGAGGTCAACTTGTTTGCTTGCTGATATGAAAGATTTTCAGGCTATGAACAAAGTTTATGCTGAATTTTATCCTGAAAATCCTCCTGCAAGAGTTGCCTTTGCAGTTAAGGGCCTTCCTCTGGGTGCATTAGTAGAAATAGAAACCATTGCAGTGAGGGATTAAAAATCTATAAGTCGAATTTCTCGTTTTTTTTAATTTGGAAACTATGTAAGGTAGTTTTTAAAGATTTTTATTGCGTCAATAGAAGCTGAAAAAAGGGTTTTCCTCCATACCAAGTCCAGTCCAAGTCCAGTCAAACACCTTTTTGGCTGGTTAAGAATATGCTTTGCACATGGCCGAGGTATAGCGGAGGTCAGGAGTAAGATTTAATTGTAAAACTATAAACAGTGAATTCAGATCAAATAAAAACGGGATCATCGATAATCGATCATCCCGTTTTAATATTATTGAAAAGTTGAAGAATTATTCACCTACAACTTCAAATTCCAGATCAACCACTACATCTTTAAAAAGCTTAATTTTTGCAGTGTAAGTACCCACTTCTTTAATACTGTCTTCTGGTAATGTAATTTGTTTACGTTCAATTTCGAAACCTTTCTTATTGATAGCTTCAGCTACCTGAATAGTGTTTACTGAACCAAATATTTTTCCCGAAGAGCTGATTTTTGCTCCAATTGAAACTTTTTTATTCGCTAGTTTTTCAGCAATTTTAAGGGCTTCATCTCTCATACGTGATTCCTTATGGGCACGTTGTTTCTTATTCTCTGCTAAAACCTTCTTAGCCGATTCGGAAGCTATAACTGCTTTTTTCTGCGGGATCAGATAGTTACGTGCAAATCCGTCTTTTACATTCAGGATATCATCTTTGCTACCTAACCGCTCAACGTCTTGTGTTAATATAATTTCCATTTTATTGCCTCCTTTTTATTTCAACATATCAGTTACATATGGCAGTAAAGCTATTTGGCGGGCACGTTTGATAGCCTGGCCAACTTTACGTTGATATTTCAAAGAAGTTCCGGTAATGCGACGAGGTAAAATTTTACCTTGTTCGTTCAGGAACTTTTTAAGGAATTCAGGATCTTTGTAATCAACATATTTAATTCCACTCTTTTTAAAGCGGCAATATTTTTTCTTTTTTACCTCAACTGAAGGTGGGGTAAGGTACCTTATTTCACTTGTATTTTGTGCCATTTGTTATGCCTCCTTTTTTGTTGATTTTTCTTTTTGAAGTCTTCTTCTTTTTTCACTGTATTCGATCGCGTATTTATCGAGAACAACAGTCATAAACCGGATGATACGTTCATCACGGCGGAATTCAGTCTCCAATTTGGAAATAAATTCTGTGGGGGCTTTGAATTCAAAAACGTGATAAAAGCCGCTTGATTTTTTTTGAATGGGGTAAGCCAGTTTTTTCATTCCCCAATCCTCTTCATGAATCATTTCACCACCATTGGCGGATATAATGTCCCTGAATTTAGTTACCGTTTCCTTTATCTGTGGCTCAGATAAAACGGGAGTACAAATGAAAACGGTTTCGTACTGATTCAACATAAACATTAATTTTTAAATTAAACAATCTTAATTTTTCGAGGCGCAAATGTAGAAATAAATTGTTATTCTTCAAATTATTATTCACTTGAACTTCAATTTGTACAAGTTATATTATTTTAAGAAGATACTGTTTTAATAACCTGTTTAATTTCCCTGGCAATTGCAGGCCTGCCAGGGTGGGAGTGTGACATGATTTCAAGCACATCAACTAATGCCATCAGCCCTATGGAAAATGATACTCATTTAAAGGTATTTCTATTTGAAGTGTGAACCATTCATGAGAAATATAGTTAATTTGGTTATCTTGCAGTTTTGTGCAATAATTTATTATTGTTATTTAAATTAATTTATTGTCAGCACTTTAATAACGAGTCAATTTACTTATATTTGATAAGAACTAAAACAAATCCACTGTGGAAGAGAACTTTTTGTGGCAGAATATCAAAAAAGGTGATAAAGATGCTCTAAAACGTTTGCATAATACCTATTTTCACCAGATGTACCTTTATGCGGCCAAATCGATACCCGATGGCAATGGACTTGCTGAAGAGCTGGTTTCAGATTGTTTTATAAAATTATGGGAAAACCGAAAGCAAATTGAAATTCGTACTTCGCTTAAGCACTACTTATTTGTTATTCTTCATAACAGTATTATCGATCATTATCGTAAGAAAAGAATTTTAACACAACCTTTTGTAGATGATATTCAGGCACCGGGAGACGAAAAGTTCTTTGATGATCAGAAACAATATGCAAAGTTATATCATGCTGTTAAAAGACTTCCGGAACAATGTCGGTTGGTTCTTGAACTCGCAGTTTTTGAATCATTAACTTATAATGAAATTGCAGAACACCTTCATATTTCCCGTAATACTGTTAAAACACAAGTTGGACGTGCATATCGTACGTTGAAGAACTCACTGGATCCCAAAGATTTTAATTTATTCCTTTTTATTAGAAAGAAAAAGTAACCATCCGCTTTCAACATGTCGGTGAATACTGCTCCAAAAACCGATAAAATGAGGGTTTGGTTTATCGGCACAGGAAGTCGTAGGCCTGGTACTGTACCCCATTTATATTATAATGATAGGTATATAGGAGAAAGTTTATTTTATCGTGGCATCGATGATGAAAGTTGGTTTCTTAGATAGCACATGGCAAGGAATGGGAGCTTTTATACTAAGGATGGGCATGGATCGATAGCTCAAGTGTACAATCCGCCTGTTATGCAATGGAAGCGTAATGGCTAATAAGGTTATCAAAAATAAAGCAGGAAGATAACACCATTGTTTTCTTCCTGCTTCATAAATTTTTATGAGGTAACCTTTACATCGACTTAATCTCTGTTACCAGTTTTTGAATTGAGCTCTTTGCATCTCCAAACAGCATACGTGTTTTATCGTTGAAAAAGAGTTCATTTTCAATGCCGGCATATCCTTTACCCATACCACGTTTCATGATAATAATGTTTTTAGCCAGGTGAGCATCAATGATGGGCATTCCATATATAGGGCTTCCCGGATCATTATAAGCAGCAGGATTAACAACATCGTTTGCACCTACTACTATGGCTACATCAACATTTGGCATGTCAGGGTTGATATCATCCATTTCAATGAGCTTATCATACGGAACATCAGCTTCAGCAAGTAACACATTCATGTGTCCCGGCATACGTCCTGCTACAGGGTGAATGGCGTATTTTACCTCGACACCCTTATTTTCGAGCAGTTCATCAAGCTCTTGTGCGATATGCTGTGCCTGAGCTACAGCAAGGCCATAACCAGGTATCAGCACTATTTTCTGTGAGTAGCTCATCAAAACAGCCGCATCACTGA
>DASRQG010000279.1:0-2735 GCA_035645995.1 Mariniphaga sp.
TAATGACAAGACAAATAATACCGACAAAGCTGTTGCAATGTACAGAAAGTATTTACAGATTTCAAAAGAACCAAATGGTGAGTATGCATTCAGGCTGGCATTTTTGTATGAGCAGAAGAAAGATATGAAGAATGCACTTGATCAGTACGCAAAAAATATTAAGAGTTTTGGTGAAGATTATCGAAATTATGACAGAATCGCACGGTTGTATGCTGAGTCCGGAAAATGGAAACTTGCTGTACCAATGCTTGAAAAGGCTCTTACATTCAAGGAAGCATCACAGGATTTAAATGAGTTACTTGCAAAAGGACTGGCTTCAACTGGTGATGGGGTTCAGGCAGTTGAAAGTTATAAAAATTATTTACAAAAATCACCAAAAGATTCGACTGCATGGATTGAATTGGGAGAACTTTATTTTAATCAGAAAAAATATATTGAAGCTGCTCAATCGTTTGAAAAAGCTTTGTCAATAATGCGAAGGAATTTTGGATTATTCAAAAAAACCGGAATATCTTATGTTAAGGCTGGTCAACATTCCAAAGCTGCTGAAGCTCTAAAAAGTGCTTTTGAACTGAATAATAATGATATCGAAACTATCACTTTATTGGCAGACTGTTACAGGGAGATCAAGGCTGTTTCATATCTGACCAATCTGCTTATACAATGGTCGAAAATCGATCCTAAAAATTTCGAAATTCGAAAAGAACTTGGCGAAATTCTTCTTGCACAGGCCAAAACTGCTGATGCTGCAGTTATTCTTGAAGAAGCTGTATTATTGAAAAACTGTGCTGATGGTATTCATGTTACACTTACAGAAATATATGAAAAGCTTGGCATGGAAGATAAAAAAGTTTATCACCTTCAGGCTGCTTTGAATTGTTCTCCAAGGGACCCGGAACTTACTTATAAAATTGCTCTGTATTTTTATAACAGAAAAGATTATGTCAAGGCTAAGGAATATCTTAACAAAACCGTTTCGTTATCTTCAAAACATGCTGAGGCTAACTATCTTCTGGGGGCTTGTCTGTTGATAGAGAATAGAGCGAAACAGGCCACCACCTATTTTAATCGTGCTGTAAACAGTGATCCTCAAAACATGCAGTACAGGCTTGCTCTTGCAGAAGGTTTGTATGGAGAAAATAAAATTGACAAAGCATTAGAAATTGTTCGTCCCGTGGTTTTGCAGCAAAGGCCTGAACCTGCTGCATTAAGACTGGCTGGTTTGTTATTTAAAGCTATGGGCCAAAGTGATACTGCAAAACAGATTTTAAGGGATGCTGTAGCTGCCAATAGTGATTGTTTTGAATGTGTCGCAGCTCTTGGAGATCTGTATTTTGACGAAGCACAATATCGTGACGCTTCGAAATATTACCAGACTGCTATAAACAAAGGTGGATATAGCCAGGATGCTGCAATTAAACTGGCAAGGTCATATCATTTTATGGGTGATTTCGACAGATCAAGAAAAATATATACCGAAATCTTGAAAAATGATCCTGATAATGGAGAGGCCTTATATCGTCTGGCTCATTGGTATATTAAAAATAATCAGCTTGATGAAGCTAAACGTCTTGTAATTGGCAGTAAAACCAAAACTGGATGGCACTTTTTGATTGACGGCGAGATTAGTGAAGCTGAGAAAAACATGAATTCTGCAGTCGTAGCTTATTCTAAAGCGTTGAAAATGATACCCGAGGTGCCGGAGGTTCAAGCTGCCGGCGGAAGAATAAGTCTGGCTAAAAGAAAATTCTCTGCTGCTGTGATCTATTTCGGTAAAGCTATGGCTGGGGATCCGGAAAACCCGGAACTTTTCCTTAACCTTGGAATGGCTTATGAAGGCAGTAATGATTACCTTACCGCTTTGGAATTTTATAAAGAAGTTATGAAACGAGAGCCAAATAATGATGATGTTTATTATTATATGGCGAGAATATGCAGTAAACAGAAAAACCATCAGGAAGCGATTCAGTATTTGCAGGAAGGGATTCGTCGTAACAAAAAGAGTGAGACATTGTATATGGTGCTTGGTCATGAATACAGAAGTCTGAAAAATTTAGATATGGCTCTGGATTCCTATTTTAAAGCTGCAAGGCTTAATGAAGAACTGAATAAAGAAGCTTATCGGTATATAGGAAATATCTATTATCTTAAAAAAGATGAAAAAAATGCAAGAAAATATTATGAGAAATATATCAGTGTCGGAGGGCAGAACGCAGATAAAGTTGAGAAAATATTAAAGAGATTGTAGTCTGATTTTATCTGTTAATGAATAATTGGTTTATCGTGATATGAAACTGTAAATGAAAAAAAATGTGCTGCGAATAATACAAAAAATCATTTATTGGAAATAATCACTTTCCTTTAATTAAGTTATTATCCTGCTGTTTTTGCCTGTTGTGCAAAGAACTGTATATTGGTTTTCCTGGCACATGCCAAAATGTATTCGAAAAGAGGCATGAATAAATTCTGCATGCCGCTTTGATTTAAATCTTTTTAGTTATTCACAATGCTTGTTAATTATATTTAGTTTAAGGTTAATGCGCTTAAGTTAAATTTTAGCGGTTTAGATTGAACCGAAGTCTAATACTATACAACAAAGTAGATAATATCTTTTTTCCTATGAGAGAGGCAGAAATGTCAGTAAGATCATTTTTTGGTTGTTGTATTAATAGAATCCTGATCGTTTTGGTAGCTGCAATTACGGTAGGTGCAGATGGTTTGCCAGGAGAATATCT
>DASRQG010000280.1:0-3284 GCA_035645995.1 Mariniphaga sp.
ATATAATTCATCAAAATGGTCGATGTGCACGCAAGCATTATTATTAATGGCCAATAATAAATCTGCCTCAGTTTTTGCCGGCCCATTAAACAATATTCTTGACCCATTCACACCAAGCTGAAGTGCTTTCTCTAATTCAAATCCTGATACAACTTCAGCCCATAAACCTTCCTCATGAAAAATCTTACAAACACCATCCAAATAATTTGTTTTGTACGACCACGCAAATTGAACCCTGGGATAACGTGTCTCAAAAGCTCTCTTTGCTTCGGCAATCGTACTCCTTATTGTTTTTTCAGAAAATACGAATAATGGAGACCCATATTTCTCGATTAAATCCGAAACAGTTACACCATCAATTTCAGAAATGTATTTTGGCTTTGGTGGTATTCCAAATTTGCCTGGCACACCTGCTGTAATTTTACGAATAACTGGTTTTTCGTACTTTATCTTTTCCATTGTGTTTATATTTCCTTGTTCATTGAAATCGCAGCAAACTTTTCTAAATCGACGATCAGGTCATAAGAATAACGTACAAACATTTTTCCAATTTTATAATACGTCATGGGTTTCACTTCCATACCCATTGCAAGCATTACCAGTGCTTCGGGTATATTTTGACCGGCACCCACAGCCAGATACACCCATGCCGGAATCCGAGGATTAATTTCGATAAGGTAATATTCACCGGAAGTTGTTTTTATTAGCTCAAGCTCCATTCCCCCCCTCCATTTGGTCTGGCTGATTAGTGAACGGGTAAGCTGCATCATTTTCTCATCGGCCAAAGTTATCCCACCCCAGGCTTTCCCTTTATCAGTAATGTACTGTTTTCGCATGGGAACTGCAGCCACTGTATTTCCATTACCATCGCCAAGAGCAACAACATTTACTTCAGTGCCTGAAACAAACTCCTGAACGATTACCGGCAAACCCCATTTTGACGAGATCTTAAAAAAAGCCTGTTTGACCTGCTCTTTATTACCAGCCATGTATGCATCATAAAACTGCCCTTTTACCATTACCGGATAATCGTATTTTTCTTCCATTTCGGTAATCTGCCCTAAACTTCCAAGGTTAAGGCTGCCCGGAACTTTTATGCCATACTTCTTTCCAAAATCCGGCAACCGATGTTTCTCTCTTTCCTGAAATTGTTCGAAAGTGGGAAGAAAGGTTCGGATACCAACCTTTTGCAAACGCTCTGCATTCTTCATAAAAGAAAAAAGTTCAGCATCAAAATTGGGTATCAATACGTCGATATTTTCCTGTTTGTGAATATCTTCTATGCGTTCAATCAACTCATCTGAACCTGCAGAAGGGTATGGAATTTGAAATATCCGACTGCATAAACCATCCATATAAATTCCGGGTTCCAGATTTTCATATACCAATCCAATTACACGAACATCGAACACAGTTGATTCTTTTAAGCCCCGTATAAATGGCACACCCGGCCCTGGATTATCAGTATTGTTCAATCCACTTACAGCCAATGTTATCCTTTGCTTACTCATAAAAAAATTAATTAAATGTAGGTTCGTTTTCCCTGTCGATAAATTGGTAGAGCTGGAGGAGAGAACAGAACTCATAGAAATCTTTTTCAAAAGTAAATTCATCCACTTCGTAATGATCAAGAAATACTTCTTTAATTTCCTTAAAATCTTTTTCTTCCACAATCATACGAATTAATTCTAATCCAATGGGATTCAAACTAAACGAATCACCTGTATTTGAATTAAAAACGAATCCGTTGTCACTGATCTTTATCCCGTTTATCAATTTCATTTTTCTTCTGAATTTAAAATAATTGGTACTTTCGAAAGTATAAAAAATCTATCAATAGTATTTGAACATAAATTATTTAATTTGTTATAAGTTAAGAAACCTTACATTTGAAGATAATTCAATAATTTATCTTCATTTGAAAAAATAAACTTTGGCATTGATATTGATTAAATATACATCCAATAATCTTTTAATAGTATCATCATGAAAATATTTATAAAAATTTTCTTTTTGGCAATAGTAGTATTTATTGCAGGCTGTCGTGGAGAACAAGGCCCTCCGGGTGCACCTGGTGAAGATGGACTCGATGGAGACCTGTTTCTGCCTCAGGTTTTCGAAATAGAAGGTGATTTTACAGCTGAAAATGAATTTTCACTATTTTTTGAATTCCCAAGCTCTATTGAGGTATTCGAAAGTGACATTGTTTTAGCATACATACTGTGGGATGTAGTAGAATCACAGGATGGTGAAGATCTTGATCTGTGGCGACTGCTACCACAAACTGTAGCATTAAACGAAGGGGTTTTCATGTATAATTATGATCACACTTTTGTAGATGTTTCGATTTTTATGGAAGGCACGGTTGACTTAGCTACCTTACCGGAAGGAGATTTAGCAAACCAAGTGTTTCGGATTGTTGTATTACCTGCAGATTTTAATGTAAAAAACAATCTGCGTGACATAGAAGATTTCAATCTTATGATGAAGTCAATCGGTATAGATCCGAAATCTGTAAAACCCGAGATATCACTAAAAATTAATTAAATACAAGCATCTGAATATCATAGCTTTCCTCCAACTTAACAATGGAGAAAATGCTATGATATGACTACATAATTTTAATACATTATATTTCATTGCCATTTCGACATTCAGTGTTAAAATGCTTTTTAATCATTTATTTTTAAGATTCCAGATTAATATTCCACTTTCCTCGCAATTAACATTGTAAGTGCACCAGCTAATAACCCACCAGCAATTACACTTAGCCAAAATGGAGTGCCGGGTTGGGCTACTAAACCTTTTGAATGATTTCCACCAAGCCATCCTCCATCGACTGAAGCATGCTCAGAAGGTTCAAATAAATTCCCAGGGCTTAGATCTGAATTTTCTTCAGAAAAATGCTTCCCTTTCACCTGCTTATTATAGATTTTGGAAAATAATTTGGGTGCAAGAAACTTCAGCAAAGTACCATGAATGGCCATACCACCTACCAGAACTTCCTGTTTTGGATGCCGGGTCAGACATTCTATCTCTTTCGCTACAGTATAAGCATCAACAACAGGTTCCATGGCTTTTACTTTACGTCCCATAAAGTTGGCAGCATTCTGAAATAGATTTGTGTCAATGGTAGAGGGTAGTACCGTACATATTTTAATATTTTCTTCATTAACCAATTCCTGCTGCAAGGAAAGAGACATTCCACGAACTGCCGCTTTACTGGCTGAATAGGCTACTGCATATGGCTGGCCAATCAATCCCACTTGTGAGGCTACATTAAT
>DASRQG010000281.1:0-4590 GCA_035645995.1 Mariniphaga sp.
ACATCCGGTGGTAAAGTCTGCTGTAGGGTAGCCAGATTAGCTTCAATATTGCGGGTAACTTCCAATGTATTTGCATTCGGTTGTTTTGATATTGAAACAATAATTGACGGAGAAGCATTTCCTGAAGCATATCCCATTTTGGGAGCACTTCCTATACGGACATCAGCAACATCACCCAGCCGGACAGGATAATTGTCTATGGATTTCACATAAGTATTTTCCAACTCCTGAAGATTGCTTGTCCGTGATATCCCTCTAACTACATATTCATTACCATACTGACGTAAAACTCCACCAGTAGAGTTTACACTGGCTGACTGACAGGCATCGGCCAGTTCTTCCATCGATACCTTGTAATGATGCATTTTCTGTGGATCGGCTTTTACCTGATACTGTTTGTAATCACCTCCGATGATGGTAACCTGAGATACTCCCCCGGTAGCAAGAATCAATGGCTTCACATCCCACTCTGCAAGCGTCCGTAATTCCATCATACTGGTACTGTCGGCCTGGATGCCAACAAAAAAGATTTCACCCATCACACTAGACTGTGGAGCCAATATTGGCTGCTCTACCCCAAGTGGCATTTGAGAAGCTACTGTGATAAGCTTTTCTGACACAATCTGCCTGGCCTGGAATATATCTGCTCCCCAATCAAATTCTACCCATACAAAAGAAAATCCATGTGAGGATACTGAACGTACCCTGCGAACATCTGTTGCACCATTAACTGCTGATTCAATAGGGAAAGTAACCAAACGTTCAACTTCCTCGGAAGCCATCCCATGAGCATCGGTCATAACTACTACAGTTGGTGCCGTTAAATCCGGAAATACATCCACATCCATAGTGGTTGCTGTAAACAAACCAGCAACCATCAGTACAACAGAAGCAAGCAAAATAATAAACTTGTTTCGAAGTGAAAATCGTATTATACTGTTCAACATATCAGTGGAATATTAATGGAAATGACCATCATGAGCATCTATTGTACCCGATACCCGGGCAAGTTTAACCATAACAGCACCTCGGGATACAATTCTCTCATCAGCTTTTAATCCCTCTGTTATTTCTGTTAAAAAACCATCTGTTGTTCCTGTTTTAACCACCCGCTTTTCGAATAATTCAGGATGAACCTGTACCCATATAAAAAACTCACCCTGTTCCTCAAGCAGTGAAGAATTGGGAACAACTAATGCTTTGTCATTACCCAATGTATGAAGATATATCTCTACCATGCTTCCAGAGTAGAAAGAGCCATTGTTTTCAATTTCTAAATGTACCGGAATAAGGAAACTCTTATGATTGGCTGCTAACCCATGCGACAATATCTTTCCATTCAATTCTTCCAGTGTATAAGTTTCCCCTGAAATATAATTTCGAATATTGGCAGATCTTATGTCTTTAAGCATGGAAGCATATCGCTGAGCAACATCTGCTGTGAGGAGAAGCCTGTTGTTACCAGCCACTGTTACTACCGGTTGGCCGGCTTCTGCATACATACCATTCGCAATGTAAAGTTGTTTAATATAGCCATTCATCGGACTTACAACTGACTGTCCCGTTTCATTGAAGTTATTTCTAAGATTATTGAACACTGAACGCGCATTTTCATATTCGTTAGCAGCCTCAAGCAAGTTTCTTTGTGAAACAATTTGTTCTTCAGCAAGTGCCTTCATGCGCTCATAATTAGCCTGAGCTTTCTCAAAATTATTCTTAGCTTCTGCATAACGTACCGCAAGGTTATTATCAGCCATATTACTCCCTGAAATTGCAAAAAGCCTTTCCCCGGTTGATACTTCTTTTCCTTCAAGTAAATCTGTGGATGAATAGCTGATTATACCCGCTGCTCTTGCAACAACAACCACCTCATTCCCGATAGCAGGACTTACACGTGCAGCAGCTTTAATCACCTGCCCGAATGGTTGTATTGCCGGTAGCACTGTAGCAAAATCTATTTTCCATGATTGTTCCTTGGTGAAATAAGATGTATTATTTGATTCAGCATAATCAGCCTCTGACAGGTGATGTACTTCATCGTGTTCTGCATGTACAATAACTCCCGGAATCAACTCCTCAGTAATTTCGGTATCCTCTTTTATAACCAATAATAAACCCGCTGCTCCTGCCTTTTCAGGATGAAAATGTATAATGCCAATTCCATGCAGAATATTGGTTTCTGATTCTATCGGGGATTCGTTGTCACCCTCATACTTTAAGGTAACGCTTAAACTACCCGACTCTAAAGGCTTAAAATCAGATAGCCGTGTAACATGAATTCTCAATTCACTTTCTTCGCCTTTAACAAGAGGAGTTGATTCAATGAAATATTCATACTTGTCATTGTAACTGGTAAGGTGTATAACAGGATGTTCATGCTCCTCATCATGCTCATAAAGACCATGATGATCAGCGACATTATCCTTATGCCCTTCATGATTTTGTTTACAGGATAAGCTGAAGAGAAGTATTCCTGAAACTAAAAAAATCTGAGTTTTCATAGAAATTATTATTTCTAAAGAAATTTAATCCAACACAAAATGGTCAACGATTAATACCAGGTCATCTGTGTTGAAAAATAAATCAAATAAAAAATTTGGGTTATCCCATTTAAGTAGTTATCTCACATTCGGCTATTGAAGGGGGACCTCGCATCGCTTTTAAACCCGCTAAGAGCAGCTGATTAAATTTGATACCTATAGAAGGTCTTTTTATGAACCGAACAGAATATATTCCCGGAAGATTTAAATAAGATGTATCCAGGAAAAGCCAATTATTATTGGCAAAATCAGTTTCAAGTAAAATAAAATCCTGCTTACCTTGATTTTTTGGAACCACAATAAGCTGAATAAGGTTACAACAGATCGGGTCGGCTTCATTTTCACTATGGTCATCTGTAGTGGGAAGTATTACTAATTGGGTACTGTGAGTACAATCATGATTTTGCAAACACACTTCTATGTTGTGATGATGATGAGGGATTATAGCATGAGCTATCATTAAAAGCCAGGCCAGAAACGTCAACAACAGTCCAATATATTTTCCTTTATAAACCAAATTTAATCATTATTGTAAATATCTGCTTTCAAATACTATAAGCAAATTAAAATACCTTTTGTTCTTGAAGCAGCCTTTTTTTGTTAAAAGCTTATATTATTATTTTAAATGAAAAGCCGTTATACAACATCTTTTTGAAAATTGTTTCTTCTTTATAAATCTGCTGTACGAAATGACAGAAATCAACATTTATTATAGACATTTTCCAAAAAAACTTTACAAATTTACTGGCAAGTATCAGAATTAATTATTTAAAAGTATTTTCATGAAACAACACATAAAGATTATGCCCTGTTTGGATATGCAGAATGGCAGAGTTGTAAAAGGAGTTCATTTTATTGACATAACAGATGCAGGCGATCCGGTAGAATGTGCCAGAGTATATTGTGAAGCAGGGGCGGATGAACTGGCGATGCTGGATATTACAGCCACAATTGAAAACCGGTCAACAATGTTGGAAGTTGTAAAGAATATAGCGGGTGTTGTTACCATACCGTTTACTGTAGGAGGTGGAATATCTGATATCCAATCTGCAGAGGCAGTATTGAAAGCAGGTGCCGATAAAGTTTCAATCAGCAGCGCTGCATTTCGCAATCCGGCACTGATAGGTGATCTTGTTAAGCATTTTGGTTCGGAAAAAATTACGATAGCCATTGATGTTGATCAAAATAATGCAATGCCTTCAGGATATGAAGTATACATAGATGGAGGGCGGACTGCAACGGGTAAAGATGCCATAGAATGGGCAAAACAGGTTGATGACTATGGGGTAGCTGTTATTCTTCCTACCAGCAAGGCCGGTGACGGGGCTAAAACCGGGTATGATCTTCCGGTTATAAAAGCAATCAAACAAGTCGTTAATGCTGAAGTAGTAGCATCGGGAGGTGCAGGAAAACCCCAACACTTTGCGGAAGCAGCAGATGCCGGTGCAACCATTTTACTGGCAGCCTCAGTATTCCATTTTGGAACCATACAAATTCCGGAACTTAAGAAATATCTTAAATCAAGAAATTACAATGTGAAGATATGAGCTTATTTTCATATAGTTATTTAACAGAAAGAATATTATAATCCTAAAAAAAGTCATGTATCTGTTAAAAGGTACATGACTTTATTAATGCATTTATAACGAACTATCTTTTATAAACTCTTACATAATCTATTTCAAATACGTGAGGAAATAAATCATCATTCACTCCTCTTTGTCCACCCCATCCTCCACCAATAGCCAGGTTTAAGATCAGATGAAAGGGTTGATCGAAAGGCCATGCAGCAAAACCAGATTCTTCATTCTTGAAGGAAAAATAAAGTTCACCATCAACATAACTACGAATTTCATCCTCATCCCACTCTGTAGTATATTGATTCTCTGCATTTATACAGGAAGGTGGCACCAGCACTTTCCTGTTTTGCTTTTTTATTTATTTAACCAAATACTTACTTTTTTCTTGTTGAAAATCCCTGCTGAATTTTCAGTTCTTTTATCAATTGAATACTCCATTGGAGTAGAAACAGAAAGTAATTTTAATACTT
>DASRQG010000282.1:0-2404 GCA_035645995.1 Mariniphaga sp.
TGCTGTAATTCATGGAATTATGGGTTTTCTGGTTTTCGTATTTTTATTGGTTCATCTTTATGTGGCCTCTTTAGGGAAATCTCCTGCCGCGAATTATAAAAGTATTCTTACCGGATGGCATGCTTCCAGCCATTAATTACATTTTTCTCTGTAGATTAGAATTGATTATGTCTGTAATTATTATAGTGGTATCTCCCCATCGATACAGTTCCCTATCTTATTCTGTTGATAGGATTACTTAGGTATTTTAAGAGTCTGAACCTAAGAATGGTTTAAAAGTAGTTGATGTGCTGTTTTTTCCACCCATTACGATTAACCCAGATTTGTCAATAGGAATTATTTCTAATGGCGGTCATTAGAGATAGTTGTTTATAAATAGTTGAATAATAGTTTGTAATGAGCTTCCATATTTAAACATTTCAATTGATATTTATGTAAGATTATCTTACTTGGCAAATGGAACTAAAAATTGATTTTACAGATAAAGAAATTACTCCATGGGGAGGGATTTCGTTGATGCAGCAATTCCTGAAAAAGCTTCAAATTGAGGAGGCATTTAATAAATTACCTTTACCGGAACAGGGTTCAAACAGGGGATATTCTCCAAGTCAACTGTTATTGCATTTTTGGATTGGAATATGGTGTGGAGCCAGTTGTTTTGAACATTTAGAAGTTACTCGTCAGGATGAAGTGATAAAAGAACTATTTGGATGGAAAAGAATGGCAGGTAGCAAAGCATTCCAGAGGTACTTTAACAAGTTTTCCCAATCTACCAATCAAGAAGTTTTCAATCAGCTGTACCAGTGGTTTTTTAGCAATTTACTGTTTGATAATTACACGTTAGATTTTGATTCAACCATTCTGACACGTTATGGGAACCAACAAGGTGCAAAAGTTGGTTATAACCCTAAGAAACCAGGTAGAAAATCGCATCACCCCTTATTGGCATTTGTTTCAGATTGCCGGATGATAGCCAACTTTTGGTTGCGCCCAGGCAATAGCTATACTACCAATAATTTTTTGGGATTTTTGGAAGACACCATGGATAAACTCACTGGCAAAACTGTAGGGCTTATGCGTGCAGACAGCGGCTTTTACCAAAAAGAAATCTTTGAGTATCTGGAAGCCAAACCCATCAACTATATTATTGCCGCTAAATTCTATCAACCCATTAAATGGAAATTAGCAGCCCATAAAACCTGGCTTACACTTGATGATGGGTTAGAAATTGCAGAAACAACTTATCAGGCTGATGACTGGGAGCAACCCAGAAGGCTGGTAATGGTACGACAGGAAATAAATAAAAGACCTAAAGCTGCCGGAAAACAACTACGATTATTTGAAGAAGAAGGAATATTTAAAAATTATCGTTATTCATGCTTTATTACCAACATGGATTTACCTGCCAAAGCTATATATGATTTATACAGGGGCAGGGCTGATTGTGAGAACAGGATCAAGGAAATTAAATATGATTTCGGAGCAGAAAACTTTAATATAAATGATTTTTGGGCTACAGAAGCATGCCTGAATTTTGTAATGATGGCATATAATCTTATGAGCCTTTTTCGTCAAGTTATATTAAAGGGAAAAACAAAAAAGTTCCTTAAAACAATTAGGTATAAAACTTTTGCCATTGGTGCTTATATGGTAAAAAGTGGGAACTCAAGAATACTTAAACTATCATTGGCAATGAAAAGACGAGAATGGTTCAAAGGTTTATGGGCATCTTCATCTTTTACCAAATTGCCAATAAGTTTTAGTTAGTCTAATGACAAATCTGGGATGAATTTTTATGCCTGATTTTATGCACTATTATTGAAGACTGGCTGGTACAATAATCGATGTAATGGAAGGAAAATTGTTGCCAGGTAACCGATTTGCAGCTGAGCCTTTTTGAATCTGACCCACTAACCGGAATTTTTACCCTGCTTTTTTGAGACACCATTATACGGACAACCAGAATAAATTGCTCACGATTCATATTTCAGTTTTAAATAAAGATGAAGAACGTAGCCTTACGGTTGCGTTTTTGCTCCCCTTTATGCCCTTAAAAAGCTTTAATTGTTTTTTCAGAGAATCCAAAATTGATTCCCGCAAGTGCAATAATATTATTTAGATCAGAGAAGTTTTTACCAAACGAGGAAGTGATATGAAAGCTGTCGGATATTCTATAACTTCCAATAATTGCAGTACGGAAGTCATTTTTTAAATTTTCTGCTGACCCCGTTCTTTGGATATGCTCTATAGAAATACAAAAATCTGAAATATCATAATTAAACCGTAATCCTAAGTCAAGTTGTGTTGAGTTTTGGTTATAGGGACCAAAATCTACATTCCGGATGCCTCTTGATAGTGCAGTAATATAGAAGTTGTCACCACCCGGCCTGTAATTAAGCAGTAA
>DASRQG010000283.1:0-7458 GCA_035645995.1 Mariniphaga sp.
ATATTCATTAGCAAGTATTGGTTCCCAAATCGGAAATAAGGATCACGCCACTGTATTACATGCCTGCAAAACGGTCACTAATTTAAAAGAAACTGATAAGAATTTCAGGCTGTTTATGGAGGAGATTGAGAAAAAATTAACGATGTGACAGAAACCAGGATTTATCCTGGTTTTTATTTTTATACAATAAAAGATCTCTGATTACGGCCCCCCTTTCTTCATTCTCAACAAAAAAGCCAATCACCAAATATTTTCAATAGGCACAGCATTTTTTACTACTTTTGCTTCGTATGATATGGATGATACTTACAAAACTATTTCAACTTCAAGCGAAGGAATTTTTAAGGACAAAGGAAGTAAGTTCCTCGCTTATGCCTTTCCTGTAGAATCAGAAATGGAAGTCAAAGAAATATTGGCTCAAATTAAAAAGGACCATCATAGTGCACGGCATCATTGCTATGCCTGGCGAATAGGCTCAAAAAACCCTTCTTACAGAGCTAATGATGATGGAGAGCCTTCTTCTACTGCCGGTAAACCAATATTAGGGCAGCTTCTAAGTTATGATTTAACAAATATATTGGTGATTGTTGTACGATATTTTGGTGGCACTCTTCTTGGAACTTCAGGATTGATAAATGCTTACCGGACGGCAACTATAACTGCCTTACAAAATGCTGATATAGAAACCCGAACGATTGAGGAGCTAATTAAGATACAGTTCAGTTATCCGGAAATGAACGCCGTAATGCAGGTCATCAAACAAGAAAACCTAAATATAATTAATACTGTATTCGAACTAAATTGCCAGGTAGACATCACTGTAAGGGAATCAGAAGTCAATAAAATTGTGGAAATCTTTAACAGCATACCGAAAGTAACTTTGATCAGAACCAATGAGGATGAATAACCCTGTTGATAAATATGTTAAAAAAATAATGGTTTTCATAAGTTTAAATCTATTCTTTCCTGCTAAATTTGAAACATGATTCTAAGTCATATATCCCGATATTATTTAAAAAGAAGCAGGAAGTTCTGCTGTAGTTATAAAATTCCCTTTTCCCGGCATAGAATCATTATTACTACAAAATTCCAGGGCAGATGGCATATAGATATAGCCTATCTGCTGCTACAAACATTACACGGCATAAAAGCCAATATTCCAGTGAAAGGAATACTGGCTTTTTTTATATTTCAAAAACTGACTTGAATAAAATAAAGCAATGAAAAGAGATTTAATATCTATTACCGATTATTCGAAAGATGAATACCTGGAGATAATGGAGCTGGCAGCGGAATTTGAGAATAATCCAAACCAGGAGCTGCTAAAAGGTAAGGTGGTTGCCTCTTTATTTTTTGAACCTTCAACCCGCACCAGGTTAAGTTTTGAAACTGCAATTAACAGACTAGGAGGAAGAATTATAGGAATTGCTGATCCCGGGAGTTCAAGTACATCGAAAGGAGAGACATTGCATGATACTATTAAGATGGTAAGCAATTATGTAGACCTGATTGTTATGCGCCATCCATTGGAAGGAGCTGCACGATATGCTGCCGAACTTTCACCGGTACCGGTTATAAATGCCGGAGATGGGGCAAATCAGCATCCTACTCAAACTTTGCTTGACCTTTATTCGATCTTAAAAACTCAGGGAACTTTTAATAATCTGAACATCTTTTTAGTTGGCGATCTTAAATATGGCCGAACGGTTCATTCTTTGTTAATGGCATTGTCTCAATTTGAAAACCCGATATTCAATTTTATAGCCCCTCCTGAGCTTCAAATGCCCGATGAGTATAAAATGTACCTGAGACAAAAAAACATTCGTTATTTCGAACACAGTGAATTTACAGAGATAATTAGCGAGGCAGATATCATCTATATGACCCGGGTACAAAAAGAACGGTTTTCTGATCCTATTGATTATGAAAGGGTAAAAAATGTTTACATTTTACGCAACAATATGCTAGCTAAAACAAAACCAAACTTACGAATCCTGCATCCACTGCCCAGAGTTAATGAGATTCATACTGATGTTGATTCCAATAAAAAAGCCTATTATTTTGAACAGGCGCGAAATGGAATTTTCACGCGTGAAGCAATAATAACTCATTTAATGAACCTCAAATAATGAAAAGATGAATAACAATATTAAGAAAAAACTGAAACTTAAGGTAAGTGCTATTAAAGATGGTACAGTTATCGATCATATACCCGCACAATATTTATTTAAAGTAATTAAAATATTGGGGCTTGATAAAATTGAAAATCAAATAACATTTGGCACCAACCTTGAAAGTGAGAAGCTTGGAAGCAAAGCTATTATAAAAGTTTCGGATAAATTTTTTGAAGAAAACGAAATTAATAAAATTGCCTTAATTGCTCCACATGCCAAACTCAATATCATTCGCGATTATGAGGTAGTTGAAAAGAAGGTTGTTGAAATTCCTGACGAAATTGAAGGCATTGTAAAATGTTTCAATCCTAAGTGCATTACCAATCATGAAACCATAGTTACACGTTTTAAGGTAGTAGAAACCTCGCCTATAGTCCTACGGTGCAACTACTGTGAAAAACATACCATCGGTGAACAAATAAGGATGATCTAAAAAAACGATAGAAAACAGTATTGTCAGAACTGTTTTTTTATATATTTGCACCGCGAATAAAAACTTCAACAGTTAAAGTAAGTTCATTTGATTATTGCCCAGATGGCGGAATTGGTAGACGCGCTAGTTTCAGGGACTAGTGTCCTTTTGGATGTGCAGGTTCGAGTCCTGTTCTGGGCACCAAAATAAAAAAGCACTTAACGGCCAAGCCATTGAGTGCTTTTTTATTATCCACTGGTAATATTATCCAAGATCTTCACCGTAGTTCCAACCATTACGTGCCGGCTCTTTTATATAATCATTCAGATTATCATGGTTGGTAACCTGCATATTAACTGCATCATATTCGATTCGTGTATTTAACCGTTGAGCCAAAACACCCAGGAGAGACATTTCAGTAAGATCGGCAGAATAATTGAAATTTGAACCCGGAAGAGGCCCATTCCCTTTAACAGCGTCAAGGAATTCCTGTTGAGGGCCTCCTTCAATGCGAGGTATGGTAGCTTCAGGCATTTCATTCGCCACCCAATTCTCCCACTCTTCTTTTGGCATCATAAGTTGTGCATTATTGGGCCTTCCCCCGGTAATTATATTTTGTTTATCACCAACCATTATCATTCCTGATCCGGGGAGTTCATCCATTTTCCACTCCGGACGGTTTTCCGGTTTTAATCCACCTTCATACCAAGTTAAAACTACCGGAGGCTTATTTCCTCTTGCCGGAAATTCAAACCGGATTGTTGACTGGTCGGGTAAAAAACCATCAGGGGCACCTGAATTATAAATAGCTTCGGTAGCAGAAGGCATACCAAGCTCTAATGACCAAAAGGGAGCATCAAGCGTGTGACATGCCCAATCGCCCAGTTCAGCATTGCCAAAGTCATAAAAACCACGCCAAGACTTGGGATGATATACATGGTTATAGGGTCTCACTTCTGCAGGACCTAACCATAGGTTCCAATCAAATCCTTCAGGAATAGGTTCCTCTGCAGGGGGAAACTGAGAAGGTTTGGTAAAATATTTATCTTCACCAAATTCAGGACCATTAAACCAGGCTATTACTTCCGTTACATTTCCAACAACTCCGGCATCCACCCATTCTTTTACTCTCCTGATACCATCCGTTGCATGGCCCTGGTTACCCATTTGTGTAATCACATTATATTTATCGGCTGCTTTCTTCAAAGTACGTAACTGCCAGATATTATGAGCCAGTGGCTTCTCAACATAAACGTGCTTTCCCAGCTGCATAGCTGTCATCGCTGCTGCAAAATGTGTATGATCAGGTGTAGAAACAAGCACAGCGTCAATATTATTTGACATTTTATCGAACATCTCACGGAAATCTTTAAACCTTCGGGCATCGGGAAAAGTATTATAACCTTCTGATGCACGGTTATCGTCAACATCGCATAAAGCAACTATGTTCTCATCTGCACAGGCACTCCAATTTGCTTTACCTCTGCCTCCAACACCAATTACTGCAATATTCAGCTTACCTGAAGGAGAACAACTTAATAAATTGGGTATGAAAAATGCCCCTGTTGACACAGCTGTTGTAGCTTTGAGAAAACTTCTTCTTGATACAATTTTATTCATGATATACAATTTAGGTTCTTATAGTAGAGAATCCTCCTTAATCGATATGGATTCTGTATCAAACAAATGTATATGAATTTTTAATTACTTGATCTTTTTGTTTTAATATGTTGATAAAATCTTTCATTAGCGTCTTCAGCAATTAAATTTTTAATCCCATTTTTAAATCCACCTAAATAGAATAAAAGCAACTGATTATTATTTAAAACTTTCTTTAATGCCTTTAATGCACGAGACACTTGCTTTCGAGCTGAATCATACTGAAGGGACATAATTTCGCAGATTTTATCATAGTCGAAACCACACGTATATCGATAGTATAAAATCTCCCTCTGCTTGGGACTAAGTTCGGCAAGAGCATTTTTAACAGTTCTCTCACGATGCGATAATTCTTCTTTGCCTATTAGATCATGTTCAGCTGAGTATACAATTTCTGCTTCCAGTTCTTCTTGATCAGATTTAAAAAACAACTCGTTTTTTTTATTCATGCTCTTAGCCAGCCTTCTCCTAAACGAAGCCATTAGGTAATAAGCAATATTATTTGTTTCACCAAGATTGTTACTGGTTCTAATAAGATCAAAAAACAATTCCTGGATAACGTCCTTGATTAATTCGTCATCCTTGCAAAATTTCTTACCATATCTAAAGAGCAGTTGAACATGCTGATGATAGATATGGGAAAGGGCGTACTTCTCGCCCTTTCTGAAATCATTCCATATTTTCTTATCATCATTCACTTATTCAATCCCATCTTCTTTATAGTTTCTGTAACACAAAAAAAATATAATTGTTAACAATATATATGTAATCAATTACAATAACCCTTCCATCCTACATTCCATGCCATTACTTAAACAAGGTTACAATAATGATCAGAATTTTCAAAAATACCTCCACTTTTAGCATAAAAGTCATCATCCAGCTGATAAGCACCTTTCACAGGAAACCTCCATGAAGCATTCTGATATGGATGGTATGATTCCATTTGTCGCCAGTTATTGTAGTTCTGATGGCCATTTGTTTCTAATAATCCTGATCCTAGTCCGGGGAATGGAGCTAAACGTGCAGCAATATTTTTATTCCAATCTACCAGAATAGGGTTAACTGTTAAATCAGCACAAAAGCAGGGAATATTATTTTTGTGTGCAACATCTGCAATTTTAAGTGTCATGCTTAAAGTTTTAGCTATTGCTTTCAATGCTATAGCTTTATATCCCATTTCAATTCGTTCTAAGGCATCTTTATCGGTATGTGCACTTTCATCAGCAGCCAATCGTACCGGTACATCATTAACATCGATTTTTAATTCCTCAGGGAAAGGTTCTTCAATCAATGCAATCTGTTCTATAGCTCCAATCTTTTCTGCATGACGCAGAAACTTTAATAAAGTTTCCTTTTTCTGATAACGACCATTCGCATCAAAATAATAAGGAATCTTTCCATTATGACTGAAAGTAGTTGTGTAATGTCCAATTGCCTTATGGATTTCAGTCAACCTTGCTATATCTTTTTCAAGCATTTCTTCCTGAGTTCCCGGTTGACCTAATTTAATTTTCATGAAGTAGTAACCTTGTTCAACCAATTCTTTAACTTCAGAAACCGGCAATGCATAAGAAACAAGTGGTATACTGGCAACAACTTTATTTTTATTTGATACTGCCGGTTTGAATGCCTCCGGAATCATTTCATCAAAAGTTTTAATCCCGTTTTCCCTTGCATACAACAGCCATAATGCATTATCAACACCTACCAATGCATTTAATGCAAAAGTTTCACGAAGTTGCTCATTCATTGTTATCTTCTTCCCGTAATCATAAACTTCCTTCCATAATTCATTCATAATTGATACTGGCTCTGTATAGGATTGACCTTTTAAGAGGTGTAAGCCATAATCGGCCATGGCATACATAACAGAATTCCCTGCCCCTTCTGAAAAACGGGTAAAAACATTGGCATCTGACCATAAAACACTTTGTGAGCATAATCCCAGGGAGGAATAATTATTTTCGCTTTTCAGGTAAGAAATTGTCTGCCATATTTCAGTCATATATCCACCCTTAAAACCGAAGGGCCTTATAAGTTTTTCTCTTTCAAAATTTGAACGAGCTTCACTAATCGTAATTTTCTTCATTCTATTATTCAATAAGTTAATAATCAGGCGGATTTTAGTTCATTTAAATGTTTATAGCAAATTTTAATTGAATCAAGTGATGACTCAGGCAAACAATTTTCCGGTAGTACATTTTTCTCAATGCAACTAAAGAAATAATACAGTTCTTGAGCGAAACCAAGATTTGAATCATCAACTAACATATTTTCAGTTTCAGTATCCGTAGCTATTTTTAAACTCTCCGGCATGGTTGATGAATAAAAAACACTTGCATTTTCAAAGCGAGCCGAGAATGAAGCCTGAAAAGGATATTGGCCGTGAAAAGTATTTCCTCCTTCAATTTTAACTTTCAGATTTTGATCTTTATATTTCCAGAAAGCCGATACATAATCGTAATTACTTAATTTTCCGGCTAAGTATGTAGCCTGTATGTCATCCGGAATTCCACAGACCCACTGTGCAAAATCAATATCATGGATTACAAGATCAAATAAAGCCCCACCTGTTGAACCAAAATGAGCTAAATTATCCTTCCATTGCCCCCAGGAAGGAATACCTGAGAATCTCGATAATGATAGAAATTCCAACTCACCATATTGTTTAAATTCAATTATTGATTTTAAGGCCAGCCATGCAGACATAAAACGTACAACATGCCCTACCATTAGAAGTTTCTGTTTCGAAGCAGCCAATTCAATGAGTGATTGACCTTGTTCAATCTGTAAGCAAAATGGCTTTTCTACAAAAACATGAGCATTATGCTCAAGTGCTTTTTTTGCAAATTCATAATGCAACTTTGTATGAACTGCAATAATACAAATATCGGGGTTTACCTCCTGAAGACACTGGTCAAAATCATTATACACTTTAATTCCTTCCAGTTCATCAGCAGATACAGATTCAACCGAAAAATTTCCCGACTGCTCCTTTAGCTTTTCGCTAATATCAAAAGTGTTTTTATCAACAATTGCCGCCAGTCTGACATTCTTATTTTTTAAAACATTCCGTGCATGGGTCATGCCCATAAACCCAAAACCTACAATAACAACTTTTTTCATTAATCCACTCCTTTTACATTCATTTTTAAAGTATACACAGAAGTTCGGGCGGTTATAAATAATATATTTCGTTTTTTCCCGCCA
>DASRQG010000284.1:0-3202 GCA_035645995.1 Mariniphaga sp.
CAAATGGAATCGTATTACTCGCACCCATATGATCCTCATATTCCATACAGTAAGAAAGTGGTAACCACATGCCTAATTTAAGACACTCCCCTTTCTGAACAGAATAATTTACATCGTATGTATAATCCAGTATTGTATCCATGTGCCATTGAAATCTGGTTACTGTTATGTTTTCCTGGAAACTTAAACAAGTATATAAATTGATTTATTTCTTTAATGTAATATAATATGATTATTGCTGAAAGAACAATTAACCCGTTATGGTATTTTTTATTTAAATGGGTGACTGTGCCATAAGCCGGGCATCGCCCACGCAGCAAGCAATAAAACTTCGGGTTAACCGGCAATCCGGATCCTTGGTGAATTGAGGATATCAGTGATCAGTAAGTAGTGAGAAGAGTGTAATGAGTTTTTTTGGATTATTTCTGCTTGACTTATTTTTTTTTCTGTAAATTAGAGCTATTCCCAGAATCCCACACACTCCAGATATCAGTTTTCAAATGTATTTTGGTTCTGTTTCGTATTTCGATATTCTGGTTTCGAATTTTTTATTGCTACTGCGGGGGGACGTGTGCGCTCGGCGGCCATGATGATTTTTTAAAAACATATAGTGCGCTTGACGCTCCAGCCATGTTCTTTCAGTGAAATCCAATAATCAGTGCCAATCAGTGACTCAGACGCTTTTCTTTGGCTTTGCTCACGATTTCTTTTTTCGAATTTAGGATTTTTTCTGCTTGTTTTCCTGCTTTTTCTTTGGCTTTGTTTCGAATTTCGTTTTTAGGATTTCGAATTTTTTGCATTTATTGCATTACAATACTAATTTAAATAAGTTAACAATTTTCCTTTTTTCGATTCCATTTTGCCATGAACACCATTATTCTCACTCTCCAATCCACATCAAAAACCGCTGAACCGGTTAAAAAAACAGGAATAGCTGCAGATAAACACCAGACCAGCAAACCTTTTTTTGAACAAATAATTAAAACGCGTACATTTCTGGGTTACAATGAGGTTACTGTAATTTCATGAATTTATTGATTTTGAAAACTAAAACCGGTTATTAAGATGGTAGAAATCCAGATAAAGCGGTAAAATAAAGAAAAATGAATACAAAAATTATAACTTTTATTGTTAAAGCAGGGAAAGTAAAGAATGGGCCCAATTAGTGAATATTGTGTGATGTATCTGACTTGAGCAAAAAAAGAGAACGCAAAAATTAAAATAATACTATTCTTCTTCTAAAAATATTGAAATGTATTTACGGGTAATAAAATATGGGAGGTTACATGGAATCACAAAGCCTAATTCTAATTATAACAATAGTAGTTTTATGCATACTTTTTTATTTCATTCCTTCTTTTATTGCCTATAGTAGAAAGCATGATAGCAAGGGATGGGTATTATTCTTAAATTTCATTCTCGGCTGGAGTGGGCTTGTTTGGATATTTTGTCTTATTTGGGCCGCATTCGGTAAGACAAATAAACGACAATAAGTTATAAAATCATATATGATAAAAATGGTAAAAAAGGAAAGTAAAAAGGATAGTAAAATTGAAGAGATATGTTTTACTGCTATTTCTAAAAAGCTTTACTTTATTTGTTTTATTCTCAGGATATCCAAATGATCAGATAATGATAAAAATTGAACAATAGTGCAGGTGATAATAAAAATGCGGAAGATCTTAAAATCCCAGCGACCCAAGAATTCATTGGTACTCATCGAATCGCACCAAGTCTAAGAAAAGGAATTAATTAAGGAAAAGGAATGAATAAAAAAGAACTGTCAGAAAGAGATATCTGCACCAAATATATTACACCAGCTATTGAGAGAGCCGGGTGGGATATTACTACGCAGATCCGGGAAGAATTTCCTTTGACTAAAGGACGGATTATTGTACGCGGTAAAATGCATACAAGAGCTGCTAATAAGCGGGCTGATTATGTTCTTTTTTATAAACCAGGTATTCCCATTGCAGTAGTTGAGGCAAAAGATAATACGCATACAGTTTCCGATGGCATGCAGCAGGCCTTAGGCTATGCTGATATGATTCAGGTTCCATTTGTTTTCAGCTCGAATGGTGATAGCTTTCTATTTCACAATAAACTGCAAACTTCAGGGCAAGTGGAAAAAGAAATCAGTATGAACGATTTCCCATCACCCGAAAAATTATGGCAGATGTGGAAACAGGAAAAAGGCCTTGATAGTAAACAAGCTGCTATCGTAATCCAGGATTATCACAGCGATAACAGTGATAAAACACCGCGTTATTATCAGTTACTCGCGATAAACAAAACAATTGAGGCAATTGCTAAAGGACAAAACAGAATACTGCTGGTAATGGCGACCGGAACAGGGAAAACTTTTACAGCTTTTCAAATCATCTGGCGTTTGTGGAAATCCAAAACAAAAAAGAGAATCCTGTTTCTGGCTGATCGCAATATCCTGGTTGATCAGACCATGACAAATGATTTCAAGCCTTTCGGCAGCGCCATGACCAAAATTCAAAAACGTCAGGCAAACAAATCCTACGAGATATATTTATCATTGTATCAGGCAGTAACCGGCACCGAAGAAGAACGTAATATTTACAAGCAATTCAGTCCAACTTTTTTTGATTTGATCGTGGTTGATGAGTGCCACAGAGGAAGTGCTGCAGAAGATTCCAACTGGCGACAGATACTGGAATATTTCAAAAGTGCTACACAGATAGGCTTAACAGCCACCCCAAAAGAGACCAAAGATATTTCTAACATTGATTACTTTGGTGATCCTGTTTACACGTACTCTTTGCGACAAGGGATTGATGATGGCTTCCTGGCTCCGTACAAAGTGGTCAGAATTGATCTTGATAAGGATATGACCGGCTGGAGGCCTGATAAGGGCAAAAAAGATAAATACGGCAACGAGATTGAAGACCGTATCTATAATCAGAAGGATTTTGACCGCTCACTGGTTCTGGAAAAAAGGACGGAATTAGTTGCACGTAAGATTTCCGAGTTTTTAAAACAGACAAACCGTTTTGATAAAACAATCGTCTTTTGTGACAACATAGACCACGCTGAACGAATGCGACAGGCACTGGTTAATGAAAATGCCGATATCGCAGCAGATAACCCCAGGTATGTCATGCGGATTACCGGCGACAATGAAGAAGGGAAGATGGAACTGGATAATTTTATCTTCCCGGAATCAAAATATCCG
>DASRQG010000285.1:0-4030 GCA_035645995.1 Mariniphaga sp.
AGATATTAATATTGAAAAAAGTATTGAATTATTATGACACAACTACATATGTTTTTGAAGTATTACATTTTGATAATGACTGATTCATGATAGTGAACATACGAAATTCTATTGTTAGCAGTATTATTTTTTGGCAGGAAACATATACCTTTAACAACTGTAGATTTATTAAACAATTTCAAAATTTAAGCATATGAACTTAAAAGCTTTTATTTCAATCATATTCTTGAGTATAGCAGTAACTGTTTTTAGTGAAAATTGTACACTTCGGCATTCCACCTTATTATTACAACAAAAAACTATAGAAAACAATTCAGAAGACCACGAATGGGCCTTTGCCAGTCAACGTGATGAGATAGCACCGTTGCATTCAAAAGATAAGGATGGAAAGTTCAAAGGCACAACTACTCTGGTTCTTGCAGGGGGAGGAAAAGAATATGCTAATGGAGGCTGGGTTACAGTTAAAGATGTTCAGGCAGGAAAATATTACAGGTTTAAAGTTTCTTTTCAGGCAGAGATGGTTGAACAGCCTGACAGAACAATTTATTCTTCAATTTTATGGCTGGATGAAAATGATAAGAAGGTAAGTATGACTGAGTTTCCTCCAACTCTTGAGGAAACAACCTCTGATGGGTTTAATATCATAGAAAAAGTATATCAGGTGCCAAAAGGAGCTTCAAAAGCAAGGTTGGAATTAGGTTACAGATGGGATGCTGATGGCAGTGTTTGCTTTGGTGATTTCTCTTTCTTAGAGGTAGATAAGCCAATGCCGCGAAACGTAAAACTTGCTACCGTGTTACATCGCCCACGAAATAGTAAGGGCAGCCATGATAACCTTGAACAATTTGCAAATTTAATAGATGAGGCAGGAAAACAACAAGCTGACATCATCTGTCTGCCAGAAGCTATTACTTTGGTTGGAACAGATCAGGATTATATATCTGCTGCAGAATCCATTCCCGGTCCCTCAACAAGATTTTTGGGTGAAGTTGCAAAAAAACACAATATGTATATTGTAGCAGGGCTACTTGAAAAAGAAGGGGAAGTGGTATACAATACAGCAGTATTGATTAACCGGCAAGGTGAATTGGCTGGTAAATACAGGAAGGTTAGTCTTCCGCGGGAGGAAATAGAGGGAGGAATTACGCCAGGTGACGAACTGCCTGTTTTTGATACCGATTTTGGGAAGATTGGAATCATGATCTGCTGGGATGTACAATTTCCTGAAGTATCACGTTCCCTGGCGATGAAAGGTGCCGAGGTAATTCTGCTTCCTATATGGGGTGGTGATCTGACACTTACAAAAGCAAGGGCAATAGAAAATCAGGTTTATTTAGTTTCTTCAACCTACGATATGAAATCAGCTGTTTTTGATCTGAAAGGCAATATTATTGGTGAAGCCACCAAATCTAACCCTGTGGTTGTAACCGAAGTCGATCTGAACGAACAGGTGCTTTGGGACTGGCTGGGAGATTTGAAGAACAGGGTTCCAAGAGAGATTCCTTCCAAGAGTTCAATTGAGTGGTAGAAGAAACTGAAGCATAAACATACCTGTAAAATGCTTACAGGTATTTTGATTTTAAAGTTATTAATAGAGTATCTATCAAGTAGTGATGGTTGGGGTGACAAACCTCCTACAATGGCTGAGGCTTTGGCTGCTCCACGTATCAGAACAAGTTCGATTATGTCGAGATTTTAGGTTAGATTAGTTCTAAGATGGAATTTGTGTTAGTGCCCTAAGTAGTCATTAAAGCTATCATCCTGTTAATATTATTTTCATGTCTTTAGGAGTTTTATAATCAATGCTTCGTTTAAGAATTCGAATTTTCCTGGATTTGCATATGGTTATTGGTATGCTATTTAAACTTAATTTCCTGACGGATCTTTTGTGTCTTAAATCACATTAAGAATAAAGATTGTCCACAAAATTCCAAATTACACCTTTTCAATAATATGTTTAAAGAGAAAAGAATTAGAATATTAAAGGCATAAATAATCTTGTTGATGGTTTTCATGAGTCTTCAGTATTGGAAATGCCATAATTCTTTTTGCAATAAGCTTTGGATTCTATAAGGAATGATTTTGATTTTTTTACCGAACAAAAAGAACTATGCGTAATTTATTTGAATTATTTGATCGAATAATAAGAGCAAATCAAGTTAAATTGAAAATTAAACTTATTTGCTTTTTTTTATTTGTTGTATTTAATGTTTCTGTAGCAGATTCTTATTCTCATAATAGAATTGAAAAGGATAAGAGGCAAACCGCATTGAATTCTATCGTTGTCTCAAGCGAATTTGCAACTTCAGCACATTCATTAGAAATTATTAACCTCAGCCAACAGCAAAATGTTGTTTCAGGTACAGTTTCTGATTCAGAGGGGATTCCATTACCCGGCGTTACGATTGTCATAAAAGGTACAACTCAGGGGACTGTGACTGATTCTGATGGACAGTTTTCATTATCGGTACCTTCAAATGATGCAATTCTGCAATTTTCTTTTGTAGGAATGCGAACTATGGAAGTAGCTGTAAACGGACGTACATCAATCTCAGTTGAACTAGAGTCTGAAACAATTGGCATTGATGAAGTTGTGGCTATTGGTTATGGGACGGTTCAAAAAAGTGATTTGACCGGTTCGGTTTCATCTGTAACTTCTCAGGATTTAGGAGATAGGGTAACTACTGATCTTGCATCATTAATTCAAGGGAAAGCTGCAGGAGTAGAAGTATCCCGGGATAATATCAGGATTAGAGGAGTAACTACATTTAATAATACAGATCCACTTGTTGTTATTGATGGGTTTTTAGGAGGTAATATGAGTGATGTTAATCCTAATGACATTGAAAGTATTGAGATATTGAAAGATGCTTCATCAACTGCTATTTATGGATCAAGAGGTGCTAACGGAGTTATTCTTGTTACTACGAAAAGTGGAAAAACCGGACCATTGGAAGTTAGAGTTAATGCGCTTGCAGGTATATCCAACACTCCAAAGAAATTAGATCTTTTAAATGCCAGCCAATATATTGATTATGCTCATGATGCTTTAAATAATGCAAATATTGAAATTACTGATAGATTAAGATCGGATGCAGTAAGGCAAGATGTTACTGACTGGCAAGATGAAATTTTTAGAACAGGAAATTTTCAGGAATATAATCTTGATTTTTCGGGAGGTACTGAAAAATCGACATTTTTTGTGAGTTTTGCCTATCGTCATAATAAAGAATTCTATATCGATAAGAATAGTGATGCTGCAAGGATCAGGATAAAGAATCAGTTTAATCCTAAAAAATGGATTAAAGCAGGCGAAAATATATCACTTAGTTATAATATAGATCGTGGTACAGGTCCACAGGAAGGATCACTACCATTTTATTCACCTTTACCATATTTGCCCGTATATGATGAAGATATTCTTGGTGGCTTTGCTATTGTTGATAGAACCGGTGACTTATCAGATTCAAGAAATCCTGTAGCTGATGTTTACTTAACAGATCCACAAACTAATTCTATGAATTATATGGCCAATGTTTGGACTGAAATAACTCCATTGAAAGGATTAACCTATCGATTTCAGGCAGGGGTTACTGGTGATTTTTCAAAATTTACACGCTGGACGGATGAGTACCAACGACCAGATGGAAGGATCGTTGAAAATGAATATACCGAACAATCAAGCTATAGTATTTATCCACTTATTGAAAGTTATTTAACTTATAATAATACAATTGGAATCCATGATTTTTCTGTAATGGTTGGAAACACATGGCAGGATTATGCACGATATGGCGGAATAGGTGTATATGGTCAGGATTATGATAGAACAGATGTGAAGAATGTTTTCTTAGCCCGTAATAATATGGTTTTAAATCATGATTTTGGACAATATGCATATTTATCCTATTTCGGCAGGTTAAATTACCAATTGAATAGTAAGTATTTATTAACGGTTAACCTCCGAAGAGATGGATCTCCGCGATTTGCACCAGAACATCGATGGGGAACTTTTCCTTCTGTGGCATTA
>DASRQG010000286.1:0-7413 GCA_035645995.1 Mariniphaga sp.
CATTCCACGCCAATTGGTAAACGATTCGGATACAAGTGCATATGTTGGAATGGTACTGATGGTTTTATCCCAATTTTGTACTTTTACCGTAATGAGTGAAATGTCAATAACGGTTCCGTCAGCATGATGGCTGTCCATCTGAATCCAGTCGCCAAGCCGTACCATATCATTTGCCGATAACTGGACTCCGGCAACGAATCCCAATATGGAATCTTTAAAAATGAGCATGATTACAGCGGCCATGGCTCCCATTCCTGCAAAGAAGGTGGTGAGATCCTTATTCAATATGATAGATACGACTATTCCTGCTCCAAGAATATATAGAAATATTTTAACAACCTGCACATAACCTTTTATTGATCTGTTCCTCGAAACATTCAGCATGTTATAAATCTCATGAAGGCTGTTTATTACTGCATCAATTACAAGAATGCCTGTAATTACCATATAAAGATAGGTTGCAATCTGAATTACTTTTACCAATTGAGGATATGGTGATAATGCTGTAGCTGCACCTATAAAAATAATTATGGCAGGAATCAGATGTGATAAACGTTTAAATACTTTCTTTTCAAACAGAATGTTATCCCACCGGGCTTTGGTTTTATTGGCCAGTTTTAGTAAATTCTTTATGACTATATGATTCAATGTTAGATAAACCAGCCATGAAAGGATTAATACCAACGAAAAAGTTATTAAAGCTATCCATGGTGCTGCCGATTCAGGAGAAATTCCTGCTCTCATTGCCCAATCATTGAATAAATTTAAAATGGAAAGTATCATGTGTTTTTGATGGGCAAATTTAAAAAAAAATCATGATCCGGAAAAAGAGGCAAAGTAACTATTGTAAAAGCTTAACATCTCATAGATGGTATAGTAGTATTGTTTCAATTGTTTCAATTGTTTCTCAGGGTTCGCAAACCGATACATTCTCCATACCAAGTCCATACCAAGTCCAGTAAGAGCTTATGCCCCTATGCTCCGGAACTGGACAAGTTATGGTTTTGATATATCTCAATACACATAAATTTATCTGCAAAATTTTTTTATTCAGCATTACTTTTTATTTATGGTAACAAGGCGTGATAGAATAGTTGATTGTGGGTTTTATCTATTAGCTACATTCTTTGATTCTTTCCGGACTAACATTTTTACTTTAGGGAATTGACTCAGTTATGTCAATCATTTATCCGCTGTTGAACGATTGTCATCATCAGGTTCAGTCATTTTCTTTTTTCGTGT
Source organism: Mariniphaga sp. (assembly GCA_035645995.1). Taxonomy (GTDB): domain Bacteria; phylum Bacteroidota; class Bacteroidia; order Bacteroidales; family Prolixibacteraceae; genus Mariniphaga. The sequence goes on from DASRQG010000286.1 coordinate 1,243, forward strand.
GAAAATGGCTTTTAGCTTTTCGAGGAAATGATTAAAACTATTAAATTCTTCAGTAAATGAAAAACCGACTCCCTGTGTATAAGGTGCAGTTTCATAAATCAAATTATTGTTGCTGCGATTATAGGCTTTTAACTGTAATTTTCCGCTTGGTATTAACTTTACATTTACATCAAAATCACCAACCAGTTGGCTGTTATTTGAGGTATGTGGATTGTTGTTATTACCGATATTTCCATTCAATGTAACCCGATCATTAAATATCTGGGTACTCATTGCGAGTTCTATTTCATCGTTTGTTAATTGATTGCCGGGCCTGTAGTTTAGCCCGATATCGACATTATTGCTGATTTGTGAAAGCCAGTTACTGAATTGATTGGATAGAAGTTCGCTTGCTGTAGTACCGAATACATTTGGATTCTGAGCGTCATAAGTGCCTCTCAAATATTCAGGGGTATAGAATTTCCCAAGTACTACCAACGACAGTATTTGTTTATTCAGCTCTTCCTGAGTACTGAAAAATTGCCGTAGTTCTTCAACTAGTCTGTCCTCGACAGTAGGAAAGTTGATTTCGAAGTTTATATTTGGATTTGAAAGTTCTTCCGTGAGCAGTATTTTACTTTCAACCTGAATACGTTGGTTCTGATAGACATTCTCATAAGTATTAACCAATAATTCATACAATGAAGCCTTCAGTCTGTATACCGCACTAATATCTATAGTAGCATTATACGGATCGCCCGTCCAAACTATAGTGCCACCTCGTTCAATTGTAAATCTTTTGTTGATAACATTTTGAAGGGTAAAAAGATAATCACCCCGTTCAACTGTATAGTCGCCCGACAGTGTAATGTTTTTATCCTTATCCATTCCAAACCTTAATATCCCATCGCCTTGAGCTTTTATTACATCTCCAATTTGGGAATTATAGATGAGTTGAGCACGTGCTTCAGGAGTAGCTCTTATGGTGAGATTTAAGTTAAAATCTCCATCATCTTTACCATTAAGCAGGAAATTTTGACGTTCATCATCTTCTACTGCAATAAATTGAATAAAGTCATATCGTTCCAGTACACTTTCATCTTCAAGAGAAATATTAACGTTAGTCCCTGAAAGGGTAGTTGCCGAACCCGACAAATTAACTCTGTTTCCACGGCCTGTTATATCAAACCTTCCATTTGCTACCACCTGTCCGTAAAATTGGGAATTATCGCGGGCAGTAGTGTTTAATGCAAGCAACCGTGCAGAGGTGACTGACAGGTTGTATTGCATGTCTTTGAAGTTATCATGTACTAGTGTACCATTAAAAGTACCCCTGTTCTTCATGGGGTCTTGAATCAAAATACGGTCGAATATTATTGTATCTCTCTTAAAGTAAACTGAGTCAGTAAAATTGTAGTCTACCTGTGTGTAATCCACTCTTAATCCGGCATTCTTTGCAGCTAATACGCCATCCATCAGAATTTTATCAGTAGTGCCGTGGATTTTAATCTTGCCTGTGCCTGTGCCTTTAAAATTAGAGATATTACTTCTGATAACTGTCTCTAAAGCTACCAGTGAAAGTTCATCGAGATATGCAAAATAAAGAAGTTCTTTATTTGCAGGAGTATAATTGCCTTCAATCAATAGTTTTTGCCCCTGACGTGTGGATATCTCTAAAGCCGACTGCAAAATAGATCGGTCGTTATCCCATTGATTAAGCATTGCTACATTACCAACTTCCTGTTCCCTGAATGTAAATTGCCGGATTTTAAAATCGGAAAATATAAGTCGCTGGCCATAAAAATCCTGAAGTGCAGCAATTCCATTAAGATGCCCGGTCATTGGTATATCTTTAGCCAGATAAGTTTGTAAACTTGAAAGGTCGAGATTTTCAACACTAATGGACATCATGCTTGTATCATTTTCTGCAACCTCCCCATCTACCAAGATTCTTTGTGACTGATGTTCAATACTCAGGTTTCCTACTCGTATTGTGGTGCTGTCGATTGTTGCATTATATGGATGTATATGCCACACAGAGTCTGCTATTACAATTTGTGAAGGAAGACCCTCAATTTCAATATGTGAATAAGGAGAATTTTTTGTATCGCTTAGTGTAGCTCGGGTTGTAATTGCACCACGGTAATTACCAATGTTTTCCTGTCCCCAGGTAATCTGATTTAAAATAGTATTATTTTCGATTTCAGAATCGATGGTTAAATTTTCAAGTTTCATACCATTTTTAAAAAGAACTTCTCCGAACCTGAATCTTGAAGAAAATACATTATCCCGTGGATTATTCCCAATAAATATGTTTCGGATCATTAGGCTGTTAGTACGAAATCCCGGTATACTTCCTTTCAATTCAAAAATCGAATGTTCTGAATCCATCTGTCCGTATAATAGAAAAGGTGTTTCTATTTTTATTTGTGGTAGAAATACATTGGTAAGACTATCAAGATTTTTCACATCGATCTGATATCCAAATTTATTATCCCTGAGCACAGTTTTTGGATCGAAATTGACTACAGGCAGATATCGATACATACTTTTCTCGAAAGCATCATATATGTTTTGGAAATGATAATCGCCATTTATGTCGATGTCAAAATATTTGGAAGTAAAGGTTAAATAATTGTTCAAACCACTTGAAATGGATTGTAGTTTAATACCTCCCAAATCAAGATTTCCATTACGGTTATTGTAATTTCCCTGTTCAACATCTATTGTTCCGGTAATATTGTCTAATCGGTTGCCTGAGAAGTTGGCGTTAACAAGAAAAGCCAGTTCCGATTCGGGATATTTATCACTTAGGTTTAACGGACCGGGTAAAGCTTTTTTAAGATCCAGGCGAAAATCAAAAACAGGAACCTCCGGATTGAAATTGACCTTTCCCAAAAAATCAAATTGAAGGTTAGAGTCGTTCATAGCTACAAAACCATCGAACATACGGTTATCGAGCATCCCATCAAGTCGAATGTTTTCATAAGGATAATCGTTAATGATAATGCGTGATATTCCTCCCTCAAAACGGCCGGCTATAAGTTGATTCTCGATTGTAAAAGAACCGTCAACACTACCATTTGCAGTAATTTCACCTACATGATCATTTTTAATCAGGTCCCCTAATTTAAATTCGCGTGTAGCAATTTTCCCTTTGTATGTTACACGTCTTCCTCCATCAGGAACAACTGACAAGTCGGTAGAAATACTGCCCATTTTACTTCGCAAAGTTCCATAGGTTACAAAATCGGTAAGGAATCCTGTAAAATTACCTTTGTAAGTTATTTCTCCGGCTTGATGTAATGTTTCCGGAAATTGAATATAACGGGCCTTTCCATTGTCCGGAAGTTTTATCCGGCTCAGATCATCAAAAGATGTTTTTGAATTCTTTAGGTCAAGAAACAGATACATTGTTTCGCTGTTACTGATGTCGTTCACATAAAAATCCATTACAGCTTCAGTAGACTTTCCTGTAGAAAGAATGATATCCCTCCCTTTAAGATTATTTAAGGTACCGTAAATTTGTCCTGATAAATCAACTTTCTGATCCATTCCTTTTAATTCAGGAATAAGAAGTGAGATGTCGTAAAATGAAATTGATGAAGGTGAAATATTAAAGTCAAATTGAGCTAATTCCAATAAGTTTTCTTTATCGGCTGGTAATTGAAGAGAAAAACTATTGCCAATTATTTCTGAATTGTCTGTTTTTAGGACGAAGTTTTTAATTTCAGACTTTCGGCTCGTGGATGTAAAGCTGGCATTGAATTCATTTATTCTGAAATTCTTTCCATCATTTAATTCCAAATTATTGATGTTAAACCGGAGTACGCTATCCGCATAGTGAAATCCCGTAATACCAAACCGGAAATCCTGAACGGTAAGCGTTTGAATGCTGTTTTTAATATGTCCCTCGTAATTGATTCGTGCATTAAGAAAACTAAATTGTTGACTGCTGTATTGCCACTCATGAGGCTTACGGTTTGGTTTTTTAAGAGATTCAATTAAAAAATCAAAATTAAATGTTCCGGTTGAATCTTTAACAAATTGCATATAACTATTATCGAGAGCAACATTCCGAAACGAAATTTTTCGTTTACGAAAGCTAAGCGTATCAATTTTTGCTGATAATGACTGAACAAAAAGTAAGGTATCTGTTTGCTGATCCTCTATGAGTACATCTTCAAGTACAATTCGTTTGAAGAAAGCAACATCAACTTTCCCTACAGTAATTTTAGTATTCAATTTTTCAGCAAAATGAGAAGCAATTTTACCGGTCAGGTAGGTCTGCACTTTACTGTTTTGAAGGGTTAAAAGGACACCTATGACAACAGCAATAATGCTTGCCAAAACTATAATTGCTATTTTCAGGTGTTTTTTAATAATTTTGCCCTTTTTTAATTTGTTCCGCGAACATAGTCTTTTCCGGAGATATATATAAATCTATGTGAGATTTTTATTAACCGAAAACGTTTAATATTTGTTAACCGGTTCCAGGTACTGGTTCTAACAAGAATAATACCGAAAGAATGGAAAATAGGCATAAGGAAGAAGAAAGTAGGAGGGGAGTGATTATATTGGGAATAGAGTCATCGTGTGATGACACTTCAGCCTCAATTGTTAAGGATGGGATATTATTATCGAATGTTATTGCTAATCAAAAGGTTCATGAAGAATATGGAGGTGTAGTTCCTGAGCTTGCTTCACGAGCTCACCAACAAAATATAATTCCTGTTGTTGATCGTGCAATTATAAAGGCAGGTATTAGAAAAGATGATATTTCGGGAATAGCCTTTACCCGTGGTCCGGGTTTATTGGGTTCCTTGCTGGTAGGTACCTCTTTTGCAAAAGGATTTGCATTAGCATCAGGGAAACCACTTATAGAGGTGAATCATTTACAGGGGCATGTTCTGGCATTATTCCTTAAAGATCATCCAGGAAAGAGCAATCCACCCAAATTTCCATTTTTGTGTCTGTTAGTTTCGGGTGGAAACTCCCAAATTATTCTGGTACACGATTATCTTAAAATGGAGGTAATAGGACAGACTATAGATGATGCAGCCGGTGAGGCGTTTGATAAATGTGCCAAAGTTATGGGACTTCCTTATCCGGGCGGTCCACATATCGATCGGTTGGCAAAGGAGGGAGATCCATTAAAGTTTGAATTCTCTAAACCACGGATTCCTAAACTCGACTATAGCTTTAGCGGTCTAAAAACAAGTTTTTTATATTTTCTACGTGATAATCTTAAAGTTAATGATAGGTTCATCGAGGAAAACATTCATGATTTATCTGCCTCCCTGCAGCATACTATTGTTGATATCCTGTTGAAAAAGTTAAAGAAAGCATCCAGGGAAACCGGTATAAAGGAGATTGCTGTTGCAGGCGGAGTATCAGCCAATTCAGGTCTAAGGTTGGCAATGCAAAATCAGGCGGCTAAACATAATTGGAATTTATATATTCCAAAAATTGAATATACGATGGATAATGCAGCAATGATTGCCATTACCGGCTATTATAAGTACTTATATGGAATGTTTACGGATCAAAGTGTGGTTCCATTTGCACGAACGCAAATATAATATGTAGAGCAGATTACAACCCCCGCTTTCAGCTTCGATCAGGGATGATTATGCCCATTAAAAAAAATGGCGTTTTCATGTACATGAAAACGCCATCTGGAAATTATAAAGTATATTTTTATAACAGGAAGCTAAGTAAGATACCTGCCGCAACTGCTGAACCAATAACTCCTGAAACGTTTGGAGCCATTGCATGCATCAGCAAGTGGTTAGTGGGGTCTTCTTTAAGTCCCATGTGCTGAACCACACGTGCGCTGTCAGGTACTGCTGATACACCTGCTGCACCAATCATCGGATTAATTTTGTTGCTTTTTTTCAGGAAAACATTCATGAGTTTAGCACCTAAGATTCCACCTGCGGTAGCAATTACAAAGGAGGCTGCACCCAGAGCAAATATCTTTATAGAAGAAGGTGTTAAAAATACGTCAGCTTGTGTTGATGCACCTACAGTGATACCTAATAGTATGGTAATGGTATCAATAATTGCATTACTTGCAGTGTTAGCCAGTCGTTTTGTAACTCCTGATTCTTTCAGCAGATTACCAAAGAACAACATACCTAATAATGGTAAGGCAGATGGTGCAATATATGCAGTTAGAATTAAACCTAT
>DASRQG010000287.1:0-11448 GCA_035645995.1 Mariniphaga sp.
ACTTTTTTACAATAAAGAATATTAACTTCAAGTTCGTAATTAAAAATTCAATAAGTTCATTCAACTACTCTGTGTTTGCTAATTTTGCAAATATGAACGATTTGGTATTGTGGCTTGTAATGTTTAATAAGAAAATGTGAACATCATGAATACAGATAAATTCAGAAACTTACGTTACCGGCTAATGGAAAACAGTAGCTGGCCTATGAAATACATGTTCAAGTTCATTTCGCCAAACCGGGATGGCAAGGTGGATAAAATAAAGGCCCTGCTACCGGAAAACGGGAAAATTACATTTAAACATACTGCTAATCTAAAACATGTATCGGTTACATGTGTTGCACTGATGGACTCCGCTGATCAGATAATTGAGATCACAGAAAAGGTGGATAAGATTGAGGGGGTAATTGTGCTATAATAAAAACAATTATTCGTATGCCTGCTCTTAAGACATGAATAGCATCACCCAATTCAAATATCCCAATTTTCCATGGGTTTAAACATTGAATTGGGTGCAATAAGCTATCAAACATGCATGTGAATGCCCATGAACATGTACCAGAACTAACAACCGGCTATTTCAAAGAATGAAGCCAATGAATTTTCATATTGGCTTTATTGTTCGTGTCTGTTTTAAAAATGAGATGTCTATAAAGTGATGGATAACCCCACTGATGCATAATTAATCAATGAGAAATTATAAACCTCATCATTGTCTGCGCCCCCTTCGAGTATTCTGTAACCTGTTCTTAACGTAACTTTTTCTGATACCTTATAGGTTGCAGCAATCAAAACGTCTTCGGCTCTTCCCTGCGGTGCAGCCAATGCATCGCCCTCGAGAAGCAAACCAAATTTTTCATTTATCAACCAGTTTAACCTGAAATTTATAATGGGAACAAATCCTACATTTGTCTTTTTAGCTGATAAGCCATCACCTACAAGGGCAATTTCAGCATCTCTGATTTTTGCAGTAAAGCCAAGCCCAAAATCAAATCCGGGTTTCTTCACAAAATCATATCGATAAGTGATCCGGTATGAGTTAAAGGTATAAGATGCATCAAGCGATGTATTGGCTGGAAATGTTATTCCTTCAAAATCAATTGGAAAAGTTGCTGTACCATCTGATTCAACGGTTAGCGGAGCATATAAAACAGAAACAGTATGCCTCGAATTTATCGTATATCCAGCTCTCAACCGGTAAAAAACAGCCGGTATGGCATTCAGATCATCAGTAAGTGAGAATAAAGTTCCTTCATCGCCCGGAATCCTTACATTGTTATAACCTGCTATAGCTGCGCCGCTTTCAATATCCAGGCTCAGCTGAGCTTTTGCTGTGCAAGGGGAAAAAACTACAGCCACAACAAATAAGACACACATTGAAATACTCTTATTTTTCATGGTTCAATGTTTTTAATTAAACAACCTTCGATAGGAAAATAATTTTTTATAGCGAACAAACCATATTATTTCATGTTCCAGAACTATGCCGGGAATAAGTTTATTGCCGATATACCGGTTGCTCGGGTAAAAAGTATTTTCCTTAAGCTAAGATACCCATAAAAAAGCCGACTGCATAATTTTCTTTATTTGTATTTCAGAAGGTTCAGTACTAAAATTGAAGAAGTAGCACATGTCCTTTCCGAAATTATCGAAAATAGAAATCAATTCATCCGGTAAATTCAAGCTGCCGGGTGATTTTATTAATGAACGATCGGCCACCGCTAAATTCATCCCCGCAATATTGTATGCTAGCCTAAAATAACTATTTTTGACACTCTCAAAAGCTGGTATGGCTTGTATCCTCCCCTCTTCATTTTTGACCTGGAGGGAAGATATACTATAAAATGAATATTAGAATCAAAAATGAAAAAATACTATCTGGCGATTTTAGGGTTACTACTGTTATTTGGATGTAATGAAACCCGTACTATAAAAACCTGTGAGACTTATGAAGAGGCAGCAGATCCTTCACCTGTAAAATCCGATTGGTCAACTATTGATGGCTTAAATTATTCTTTTGCCTCTGTGGACAAAAAATACTCTAAGTCGGAAATTCCTGAGGTTGAAAACACCATGGAATGGCATGGTAAAGTCTGGAAGGGCGAAAGAATTTCATCACAACTACTGTTATGGTCGAATATGGATGTAGATCAAGTTGAATTTGAATTTTCTTCTTTCAAAACTTCTGATGGAACTGAAATGGATGCATCCATTGCGACTGCCAGGTTTGTAAGGTATGTACTTACAGATGAATTTGCAGATGGTTGCGGTCGTCGTAAGCCTGAAGATTTTGCTGTTTCCCTGTCGGCCGATGTGCTCGATAATGTAGATTGTTTCGACATGAAAGCTAATACAACACAGCCTGTTTGGTTAAGTTTTGATATTCCAGCAGAATCAAATGAAGGAATTTATAACGGAAAATTATCATTATTTGCCAGAGGAGAAAAAACGAAGGAGTTAAATATAGAACTGGAAGTATTGCCACAAACTTTACCTGCACCACAGGATTGGGAATTTTATCTTGATATGTGGCAACATCCCTCAGCTGTTGCTCGTGTTAATGGAGTTGAGCCTTGGTCAGACCAGCATTGGGAGTTACTTGAAGCACCTATGAAAATGCTGGCAGATGCAGGTCAGAAGGTAATAACTGCTACTATTAATAAAGATCCATGGAATAATCAATGCTATGATCCCTATGAAGACATGATAATATGGACAAAAAAGAGCGACGGCAGTTGGGTCTATGACTATAGTATCTTCGATAAGTGGATAAACTTTATGATGGATTTGGGTGTAAACAAAGTAATCAATTGTTATTCCATGATTCCATGGAACAATGAAATTCATTACATTGATGAAGCTTCCGGAGATACAATAACTACTAATGCCAAACCCGGCAGTAAAGAATTTATAGAGGTATGGACACCATTCCTCAGCTCGTTTAAACAACACCTGCAGGAAAAAGGCTGGCTGAAGATTACAAATATCGCGATGGATGAAAGATCTCCGGAAGATATGAAAGCTACCATAACACTGCTTGAAAAGGTGGCTCCTGAATTGGGAATAGCACTCGCTGACAATCACAAAAGCTATAAGGAATATCCATTATTAAAGGATATATGCCTTGCGTTTGGAAATACTTTTGAAGAAGAAGATTTGATGTTCAGGAAAGAAAACGAATTGATAAGTACTTATTATGTCTGTTGTGCTGACCGTTTTCCTAATATTTTTACTTTCTCTGATCCGGCGGAGGCAGTCTATATCGGCTGGTATACCAAGGCAGAAGACTTTGATGGATTTCTTCACTGGTCATACAATTCATGGACAGAAAACCCTTTGCAAGATTCAAGATTCAGAACATGGCCTGCGGGTGATACCTATTGCATTTATCCCGGAGGAAGAAGTTCAATAAGATTTGAACGGTTACGTGAAGGCATACAGGATGCAGAGAAGATTAGAATTCTTCGCCAGAAATTTACCAACGAAAATAATACCCAAAGTTTAAAAAGATTAAATGAAACAGTAGCATTATTTAATTCTGTAGAAAAGCCTGAAAATTTACCTGCGTTAATTGAGAAAGGAAAAAATATACTGAATGAATTGAGCCGATGATTTTCAAAAGCAAGAGTTTAGTTTTGAAAGGATCCGGCTACTTTACCCCCTGGTTAAAAATATGCGAATTCCCCTGAAAACCTGCCTTTTACCTAATATTTTGAAAGCAATAAAAAAGAATTATAAAATAATTCAAGCCATTACAAGATCATTTTAGACTTGATATTCAGAAATAGCATTTACTGAAATAAATAATAATTATAAATGTTTATCCAGAAAATCATACGCTGATTCTCTTATATCAACTGGAAAATCATGTCCACTGTTGGGATATACAACCTGTACCTTATTTGCAGCATTCAGGAAATGATAGACCTGCTTTATTTGGCTCACACCTTTTCGAACACCCACTACTGAAAAATTAGTGTCGTGTAACGGCGAATTCGAAAAAAAGGCCCTGGGGGCAATCGCTGCTATAACTTCATCAAAATCAAACGGTACCTTATTTGGATCTAAGTTATATTTTTCTTTTATAAAAGGCATATATCGTTCCTGCGCCCATGGACCTAAGCGTCCTCCATATAATTTGGTAACATTTTCTCCTGCATTATAATAATCAAATAACGTCCATCCACAACTTGTAACAACAGCTTTTATACGTGGATCGAATGCAGCAACAAATATCGCATTGTGCCCTCCGAGAGAATGACCAATGACACCTATTCTATTTTTATCAACATAGGCAAGGGTATATAATAAATCGATGCATGACATATGATTGAAAATACCCTTCATCGTTCCTGAATCATACCGATCATTGCTAAAATCATAATCCATAGCCTCACCCATTGATATATAATCCGGAGCAATTACAACATAGCCCCTTTCGGCTAATTCTTTTGCATACCCACGGTTTCTTTTATTGGTATTGTCATCAATAATTTGTTTTCCCTCTATACCTGTACCATGTAAAGCCAAAACTGCCGGTTGACTGTTTATGACATTCGAAGGTCGATATAAATAAGCAAAGACCTTTTCATTAGGGGCAACCTCAAATTGGATGGAATAACGTACATAGTTTTCAAAAACAGCTGAATCAGTATATTGAGCTTGTATACGATTAATATGCTTCTTTGGGAGTTGCCCCATCACCTGCTGCATGTTTTTCAATATCAGATCTCTTTTTTTGTCCCACTCTTTGTTAGTTTCTATTGGAGCACAAATTCCTTTCTTATTATAAGACAACAGATTTCCACAATTAAAATTATTACTTCTGGTCAGAAGATTTTGCATGTTCTCCACAATTACCTTCTCAGATTCACTGGTAACCGGGCTTGACAATATTTCGTATCCCCCCTCTGCATATGCCTCTTCATTTCCGATATAGAAAGGTCCATAATCACCATAGGCAGCCATCGCTACAAAATCATCCGGAGCCATTTTTTTTGCTGCCAATTGATACTCCACAAAAAGTTCACCTGGCATAAACAGAATACGGGCATCATTAACACGTAAACACGCAGTCTCAATACCTTTCCCTTCCATTCTTCTTTTATACCACCCCAAACGCCCCATATTATTAGCTAAAAAACGATTGTCAGCCTGCAGCATCGCCTTTTCTATTTCCTGAACCTGATCGTTATAGGGAAGAAATAAATTCTCTGTATACCATCCAAGATCATCAGCATTGACACTATACTTTTTGGAGTTTTCCCATGCACGCTCCATTCCTTCAGTCAGTTTCAGTGCAAGTTTGTAACGATTTTCATGGCTGCCATCATTATACTTTCCGGCTGCAACATTTCCTCCAGCTCCATTAAAATGAATATGCAAAGCATCCGGTACTGAAAGTTGGCGTAAATATCGGGCAATTCCGGGGAAATCAGGATTTGCAATTTTAGTGAGATAATAGCTTTGAGGATGAGTTGCATAAAAACTTAATACTGCCAATGGTGTATCATTTTGCCAAAAGCTTAGAAGTGATACTTCAGAATCAATTAAACCTTCAGGCATAGCCCGAAGTAGTGAATCTTTGCTAGATGAACCACGCATTGCAACAATTCGTCCATCTTTTTTGTGAACTCGCCTGTTAGAAGCGACCTGAAACACGTCAGCAACTCCCATTCCAATATCGGTAACCTCTTTAGTATCTTCAAGTGAAGTACGAATTGATTGTTGTATATCAGCTATTAATTTTCGGGCGAATGTTCCATCAAAACACCCAGGAGAAATATTATTTTCTATCAGAATCTTCTCCGCAGTAAAATCGCATATAGGAGCATCATGTTGATGAACAGTATGAACCACTACCCTGTTTGGAATTGTACCAGCAGCCTCGGCAAGTGCTTCCTTAAAAACATCTTGTGATTCATTTGATATGCCTATCCAATCAATTGAACACAAAACGATCGGTTCATTAGAACCCAATAATATTAATCCTTTAGCCCGCAAAGACAAATCATCGGAATTCAGCATTGGATCGTAGGTAAGCTGACTACCCACAGGAGGAGTAGCATCTACATCAAATACTGCAATCCGGATTGCTTCAATATCAATTAAATTAAATAAAGATTTGGAAAAAGATATTTTCACGACCCCAATAAACACTATCAAAATAATCAATCTGAATCTTATTTTATATGCTTGCGAATAATTACCGGATCTCATATTAATATTATTAAATCAATAGTTTAATTTTTCTCTTACGAAAAATAAACAATTAAACTTTTTCCGTAAACTTCTCTGAGGTTAAATCGTAATTTTTACTTAAGTCCAAATTTATCTAAGCTTAGCAACATTATTATGAATTTTATCTACAGCATTGATAATGTCATCCATGTCTGATTTTGATCCTAACATAAGCCCGCCATGCCAAATCCATAGTGCTGAATCGTATGTTTTTATTAAAGAAGGACAGTGATTTCTTTGCTTATAACTTTCGAAATCCAACTCCTTTGCACTATAAAACTTTTGGTAAATTTCGGATTCAAATACTTCCTGCATCATTGGCTGACCGTAAAGTGGATCATTGGGATAACCGGTACCTATTGGAACTCCTTCAGCTTTAAGAGCATCAATGAACCTTTGGCGAGGAAGCCCGTCAAGTTCATCCTGATTATAAACCATTGAATAAATATAATAGGATGCCGCAGTAGCCCCTTTATGTAATTTGACCGGGGTAATACCTGAATACGCAGCAAGCTTTTTATTCAAATACGTCCCATTTTCGTTTCTTATTTTATGTTGTTCTTCGAGATTTTCCATCTGACACAATCCTATAACCGCCTGGTATTCTGCCATGCGTATTTTGTTAGCTAAAATAAGCGCTGTTATGGAACTAATCTGTCCGGATACGGAACCTGATGCATAACCAAAATTGTGATACGAATACAATCGGTCGTAGTATTCAGTATCATCAGTCAAAATACCACCTCCTTCACCAATAGGTAGGTTTTTGGAAGCCTGAAAACTAAAGCACCCGGCATTACCGAAAGTTCCGACTTTTTTACCACCAATTTCTGCCAGATGAGCTTGACAGGCGTCTTCTACGACGAATAAATTGTGCGTTTTGGCAATTTGCATTATTGCCGGCATGTTTGATGGATAACCACAAATGTGAACCGGCAGAATACCTTTCGTTCGAGAGGTGATTTTCTTCTTGATCTGTTCTGGATCTATTTGAAATGTTTCAGGATCTATGTCCGCCCACACCGGCATAGCACCTTTATAGAGGATGCCAAAAATAGATGCACTAAACGTATATGGAGAACAAATTACCTCATCACCAGGACCAATGTCCAATTGCATCCAGGCTGCACTTAATGCGTTTGTACCGTTTACTGTCGTCAAACAATGCTTTGAACCATGCATTCCTGCCCACCTTTTTTCAAATTCAGAAACATTACGGCTGCGAGACCACACCCCTTTTCCCATTATTTCGTTCATTTTAGGATTGAACTTTTCAGCATTCCATTGCGGCCAATTTTGCCATTTCTTATCTCCTCGAACAGAATGCCCACCCAAAAGGGCTGGTTTATCTGAAGTATCTCTTGAATTTCCGAAAACCGGTGTAATACCCGAAACTGTTACTCCTGTGGTAGCGGTAGCTAACGTACCTACAAAACTTCGACGACTAATTTCATTGGTTTTCATGACGATATCATTTATTATTTTGCATTGCGATTCTATGTTTTTTTATCTGTTAATAAAATTAAATGTTCTTATTGAAATTCTTATCCTAAAATTCAATTTACCAATAACCTTTCAAATGAAATTATCCAAAACAATTTATGATGCAATCAATAAATCTTCTCATTTATCACAAATAGGAAATATGTTCTACATTTTCAATCTGCTGGTTGTTTCAAGTTCATCGGTTTTCAAGCTTCGAAAACAAACCATTAAAATACGTAATTCTCAAAATTAAAACTCATTAAGTTTGAATTTTTTTTAAATTAAGGATGTTTATTACATCAAAAATTCAAGTTGTTTGAGGTTACGAAATGAAAGAATTAGAAGATAAGCAAAAATTCATTATTCTTTTGGTAATTTGTTGCTACTAAACGGAGTTGCTGAAGGTATTACACCATTTTCCTTACATGAAAATGATTCGTTTCAAAATACATATTTTCATCCAATGAATATTCTTTGAACGTTCCACATGCATATTGCTCTTAACCTATATCTCTCCAAAATTATGCTAAGCATAATTTTGGAGAGAATTGTGAGCTCTCTTGCTGAAAATTTAGCTCGAAAAGAAATATAACAAACCTCAAAAATGGTACATCGAGAAAGTACAGTGTTGGAATGCGGTTGCAATCTTATTCAAGTTCCACCACTATCAACAGCCTTATGCTATTGTATTGAATTTAATTCCCTAGGTTAAATTCAGCTCTTGCAACAACTTTCCCATTACCATTTATACCCAGATGGAATAAATATTTCTATCCGAAATATTATCCTAAAAATAAAATTATAACTCGTTTCTATATATAACCTTTCCTTCAGATATGGTATGTGAAATATGTATATTCTCGTCAAAAATTACAATATCAGCATCCTTTCCCAAATCTAAAGATCCTTTTCTGTCATCAATTCCCAGAATTCGTGCCGGCGTAAGAGTAATCATCTTAATAGCATCCGTTAAAGGAACTTCAGCCAATTCAATCATCGTTCTAACCAAACGGTCAGCTGTTGCCACGCTTCCGGCAAAAGCAGTTCTATCAGGTAATTTGGCAACTCCATCTTCGATAATTACCTCCTGTCCTTTCTCCAAACTACCTAAAATTGACTTTCCATCAGGCATCCCGGCTCCTCTCATGGAGTCTGTGCATAAAGCAGTCATATCAGGGCCTTTAAATTTATAAACAAACTGCAATAAGGGTTTAGGTAGGTGCACCCCGTCAGCAATAATTTCCACTGTCATGTTATCAATGAGATATGCTGCTTCCAACACTCCTGCGTAACGGAAAGCATTTCTACGGGTAACGGAAGACATAGCCGAATAGAGATGTGTTACATGGGTAAATCCCGAATTAAATGCATCTAGAGCTTCTTCGTATATTGCATCACTATGGGCAATAGATGGCAAAATACCTAAAGAGGTCAATCGCTCCCCAAAAGGAAAGGCTCCAGGCAATTCAGGAGCAAGACTCCAACGCACTATATCCTCAGTGGCATCCAGTATTCTTTCATACTCCTCCGGCTCAGGATTACGTAAATATTTAGGATCCTGGGCCCCTCTTTGATTATATGAAAAATAAGGACCTTCCAAATGAAGCCCAAGGAACTTTGCTCCATGAATATTTTTTTCTTTGGCCTCTTTATAAATTGCAAAGGTATTAATCAGCTCATCGGTAGTACTTGTCAGTGTCGTTGGCAGAAGCGCTGTGGTTCCAAATTTAGCATGAGTCTCAGCAGCTCCAAGATAAGCTTCTACGGTCCCATCCATAAAATCATGACCTCCACCACCATGTGTATGTATATCAATAAATCCGGATGATATATACTTTCCTTTGGCATCTATAATTTGATCATTCTCAACAGGAGAAAATTCTTCCTCATCTGTTATATTTGAGATGATTCCATTCTCACAGACTACTACAATTTTCTCTTTAATACCCCCATTATGGATAAACTTTCCGTTTCGGATTACTATTCTTTTCATATGACTATAATTGTTTGTTTTCAAAGGTATCATATGGAACTGGCATATATTTTAATTATTCATTTGGGTGTAAGTATTTACATGCTCGTTTCATATATTTATTACCTATTTTTAATTATATTCCAGTTTGCATGTCACCTTCTGTTATTAAAATGAAGTGATAATGCATGAGACTAAGTTGGGGGTAGAATGCCTATCAAATTTATTTTGAAATCTAAGTTGTAATCAGGTTCTGTAGTCTCGCTGCTTGGTTTCGATTGCAAAGATTTAATTTTAATAGCATTCCTTTGGATAGAACCTATCACAAAATCAGTTTCCAAATTAAAAATGAATCAGATCTCACTACAGCAATATTATATTGCTAATTTATTGTGAACTACTATAATAAGACTGATAAAAAATATTTCAAACTATTTCAGGATTTTAATCCTATATTTTAGTTTGAAATATTTTTCATTTTCATAAACCCTCAATTATTCAAGTGACGTATTGAAATCTTTATCATTTTCATTTCATGCCACTACCTTTTCTGCTTTTCCCCAATATTCAATTTTATGACCATGCACTGCAAACCAAACAAGATAAACAAAACATGGAATTAAAGACCAGTAGCCGAGTCGAAGGCTGTAGGTATCTGCAAGCGCTCCATAGACCAAGGGAAGTATGGCATTTCCACTTAATCCCATAATCAATAATGAGGAACCTGTTTTTGTAAAACGTCCGAGTCCCCGGATTGAAAGTGGCCAAATTCCAGCGTAAATAAGAGAATTGGGAAATCCAAGTAATGCCAGAAACCAAATGGATGAACTGGCCTGATGACCGAAAAGTGAAATATTCCAATCAGTATATATTACCCCCATTGACAACATAAGTCCAAGTGAAGTACAGAAAATCAAAGCATTCTTTTGAGAAATGTATTTAGGAATCAACAGTACGCCAAGTGAATAACCAATTATTGTTGCTGTTAACGTATAGGAAGGAAATACCTTTGCATCAAGCAAACTAATTCCCATAGTTCCAGCATAGTTTATAATTGTATCAATAGCTATAACCTGGGTTCCAACATGAAGAAAAATTGCAATTGCCCCGAAAACAAGATATGGAAAATCAATTAATCTTCTTCTTGACTTATGACCAGTCAAATTTTTCTCTGAATCATCACCATCAGTATCGATCTCTGGTAAAACAGAATAACGAATTCCAATTCCAACCAAGAGCAGAAGTACACTCAGTACACTATAAGGAAGAATCACTCTGCGAATTAATTCATCCAATAATGCATTTTTTGCAACTTCCGTCAAAGTCCCTGATTCGATCAGTTCAAACATCTGACCATCTGTAACCTTGAAAACGACTGCAGCAAACACTAAAGGAGAAATAATTCCTGCAAACTTGTTGCAGATACCCATGATACTCATTCGTCTTGCGGCACTCTCAATCGGGCCAATTATGGTGATATAAGGATTGGCAGCGGTCTGCAATACAGCCAATCCGGTCCCAATTGAAAATAGACCAACCAAAAATATTAAATATTGCCTTGTTAATGCAGCGGGCACAAAAATTATCGCCCCTAAAGCCATCAGCATAAACCCAAACATAATACCTTTTTTGAAACCGACACGTTTCAATAATAATCCTGATGGTATTGCCATTACAAAGTAGGCAATATAAAAAGCGAATGCAACAAAATAAGATTGAAAATGAGATAATTCACATGCTATTTTAAAATA
>DASRQG010000288.1:0-4629 GCA_035645995.1 Mariniphaga sp.
TACACTCATGAATTGGCCTACAATTCCTTCCCACATCAGCAATGGGACGAATGCAGCCAACGTAGTAAGGGTTGACGCAATAATTGGATAG
Source organism: Mariniphaga sp. (assembly GCA_035645995.1). Lineage (GTDB taxonomy): Bacteria > Bacteroidota > Bacteroidia > Bacteroidales > Prolixibacteraceae > Mariniphaga. The sequence goes on from DASRQG010000288.1 coordinate 92, forward strand.
GCTATTTCACTCACACCCTTTTTAGTTGCTGATAATAATGAATGACCTGAGGAATACAGCCTGTAAACATTCTCAACCACAACTATAGCATTGTCCACGAGCATACCGAGTGCCAGGATCAATGAATATAGTACCATATTGTTGAGTGTAACACCTGATTGTTGTAAGATTATAAAAGACAATAACATCGACATTGGAATCGCCATTCCGGCAAATAATGCATTTCTGAAGCCAAGAAATAAGAAAAGCACAAATATTACCAATATCATTCCCAGAATGATGCTGTTTTCAAGGTTTTGTATCTCATCACGGATGTAGAATGACAAGTCGTCGGTAACAATAACATCCAGATCACGAGGTAAATAGCCTGATCCGCGTTGAACAGCAATGGAATTTTTTACTTTTTCGGAAGCTTCCAATATATTTTCTCCGGCTTTCTTTACTACTGAAAGTGTAACCACGGGCTTATCATTTAACCGGGCAATGGTTGACTGTTCTTTATATCCATCAGTAACGGTAGCAACGTCTCTAATGTAAATCGGTTTTCCCATGTTCACCTTGATAATGGTATTGGCTATTTGATTTACATCCTGGTAATCGGCCGCGGTGCGTATAATTCTACGCGTTGCATCTGCTGTAAATTCTCCGGCACCTATAGTAACATTTTCAAATTGTACGGCAGATGCAATATCCTCAAATGCAAGCCCCAATGCATCAAGTTTATGTGGATCAACATTAATTTGAAATTCACGTTCTTCTACTCCGCGAATGTTTACTTCAGATATTTCCCGCAATCCTTCAAATTCATCCTGAAGGGTTTCTGCAAAACGCTTTAAATCACGCATGTTGTAATCTCCCGACAAGTTTACATTCAGGATTGGAAATTCAGAAAAATTAATGTCCATGACCATGGGATCACTTTCCAAATCAGCAGGTAATTCCGATTGGGCCCTGTCTACCCGGTCTTTTGTATCCTGTAATGCCTGTTGTATACTGATGTTGGTGTTGAACTCAACCCATATTGTGCTCACATCCTGATATGAACCTGATGAAACCTGTTTGAGTCCTTGCATCCCTTTTAACTCTTTTTCTATGGGACGGGTAATTAGACTCTCTATTTCAACCGGTGAATTGCCGGGATATAGGGTTTGAATAAATATGAATGGGATGACCACTTCAGGCATCAGCTCCCGAGGCATCCTGTTATATGAGAACAATCCAAAGAACAGAAGCAGGAATGAGAAAATATATACTGTAGTTTTGTTTTTAAGGGTTATATAGGTTGGCCTGAACTTTCGGTGCTCCTGGCTTTTCTTTGGCATATTTTCCTTTGCCATAATAATGCTTGTTAGATCTTATTTATAATCAACTTAAAACGCAACGGGACTACCATCAGACACCTGGTTGTAGCCTTCCGATATAATCAACATTCCGTCATCTAGTCCATTTAGTATTTCAGTTCTGTTGTTTTGAGATTTTCCGGTTTCAATGTGTACTTTTTTGGCGATGAATTCTTCTCCATTGCCTTCAGCTACAAAGGCATATTCACCTCTAAAGTCTTCCCTGACTAATAGAGCAGGAACTACTATTGCATCTTCCGATACATAATCCCGCAACTTTACAATACTTATTAAATTGGGTTTTAAATTTCGTCCCTTGTTCTGTATGTTTATACGTACTCTGAATGTACGGTTATTTGGGTCTATTGTATTTCCAACGCGGGTGATAGGCGCTTTCATTTCGTAGTTCAGGGCCGGGAATGTTAATTTTACAGTATCACCTTGTTTTATACTTGTGAGATATGATTCTGATACATCAGCATAAACCCTGAGTTTATCCATATTCAGAACTTTAGCAAAAGGTATCTGAGGACTTCCCATTTCCCCTTCTTTTTGATATACAATATCTACTACTCCATTTATTGGAGATTTTATTTCTGACATTTGAAGCTGAGCCTTCATGCTTTCAATTCTTTTCTGAAGGCTTTCCATGCTTGATTTAGCCTGCAGAAATTGCATCTCAGAACCAATGTTTTGGTTCCATAAATTCTTCTGCCGGTTAAAATTTGTTTCAGCAAGTTCAAGTTGAATATTTAGCTCATCAAGAGTGCGTTCAAGAGCATCTGTATTGAGTTTCCCAAGAACTTGTCCAGCAGTAACCTGTTGTCCTTCATGTGCTGTTATTTTCTGAATTACACCTGACGATTCAGGACTAATATTCACATCTTCATCGGCTTCTACAATCCCGGTAACTTCAATAAAATGTTCAAAACGTTGTTGATTAAGTTCAGTCACCGTTATATTAACTTTTTCCTCTACTTGAGTATCGGTAAGTTCCTGTTCCAGAGCAGCAATTTTATTATCCAGCTCATTGCGTTCTTGTCTGTATTTCTGAAGTTCTTTTCGCTTACTGTCTTCTTCATTCATTGGTGTACTGCTGCATGCAGCCAAAAATTGCAATGAAATTATCAAAAATGTAATCTTTTTCATCCTCTTCTGTTAACTGGTGTTATAATTTTCCCAATGCCTTCTTTAACTGTAAATCTGCCTGTAGCAACTGCATAATTGATGCTATATAAGCACCATAAGCCTGGAGATATTGTGATTCGAATTGTGATATTTCAGAACTGCTTGACAGTCCATTGCTAAATTTTATTTTTGTCTTGTTGAGAATTCTTTCAGCCAATTGATGACTTTCAACATCGTTCTCATATTTTTCACGGGCTGTTTCCATATCGGCTGCAGCAGTCAGGTAGTCTTTCTGAAGTGTAGTTTCAGCTAATTTTTGTTGGTTTAAAGCTTTTTCCTGTTCTAGTTTTGCTTGTTGCACATTCAGCATCTTCTGTCCCGAATTAAAAATAGGCACATTCAGCTGAAACCCAATCATTGATGATGGGAACCATGATACAGATGATTTGAATAAGTTTGCATCATCGCCAAATGCTGTTTTTGAATAATTATAGAAGCCACTGAGTTTTGGCAGATAAGCTGATTTCTCTAATTTTAGAAGTCTCTCTGTTACCTGATAATTTGTAATAGCCAACCGGTAGTCAATATGGTCAGCAACATCAAATCCATTTTCAGTCTTTGATCGGGTAAGTGGAGTAATATAAGTCGCTAAACTATCAGTTAATTCTATTTCTTTTTCTAATGGGTAACCCATTGTATATTTAAGAACCACTTTAGCAATCTTTATTTCTCTATCGGCCTTCAGAACTTCATTTTCTGCATTGCTTACAAGAATTTTCATTTGATCAACATCCAACTCCTCACGAAATCCATTTTTATAATAAGCCTCGGTTTCTTTTAGTAGTTTATATGAATTAGCCAGATTATCTTCCATTATTTGTTTATTTTGCATCCCGATTAATGCCAGATAATAAGCATTTGTAACTGCTTCCCTGATGTCAATAGCAGCTTTTTCTGCTGCTTGCTTTGCCATATTGAGATATATCTTAGATGATCCTACTCCAACTATGTAAGAACCGTCAAAAATGAGTTGCGATACTGTAAATCCAAAATCGGAACTATAATCCTGTCCAAATTTTACAGGGATATATGTTCCTTTTTCTTCTCCAAAAAATTCTCCGGGGATAAGCGATACCGGCAAATCAAGAAATTTATTGTAGTTAGCTGTTCCTTCTACCTGAGGTAATCCGGTGGTGATAGTTTTCCATACCTCTTTTTGAGCCAATACAATATCAAGTTTTGTATTTTGTAATATGTAAGAATGATCCATTGCAAATTGCCTGGCTTCTTCAAGGGAAAACACCTGTGGTTGGGCTATGGCTAAATTGTTCAACAATAAAAACGCAAGTACCCTGGATTGATTCAATAAGATGCGTTTCATGCGATGTCATGTTTAAGTATTGTATGTTCTGGTGCAATATTGATTTTAACATTAGAATGATTATTCTTGTTTTTATTACACCTCTTTTTTAAAATTTATCGCATAAAGGTATACAACATTAAAAAAGCTCCATAAAATTTTCGGTCAACGGCAGAATGTTGCCAATAAACTACCTGTTTTTTGGGAATAAAGAAAAAATGAAAATATCTTTTCAATAATATTAAAATTGAATTACAATTGTGAAAGGAAGATTGAGGCTATTTTTAAATCTTCAGGATAAGTAATTTTAATGTTTTCTCTGTTACCTTCTACAAGGTTGATATTGATATTTAAATTTTCTAAAACTGAAGCATCATCTGTAAAAAGTTCATTGTACTGCTGGTTATATGCCTCTTTAATTTGTTTCACTTTGAAAGTTTGCGGAGTTTGAACCAGGAAATATTTTCTGCGATCAACCGCTTTTGTTTTACCATTTGTTGCTTTCCTAACTGATTCTGACGGGGTAATTACCGGTAATGCGTTACCATTTTTTAAAGTACCCTGGAAACAATTTGTTATTGTTTGAATTGATACTAAAGGTCTTACACCATCATGAATAAATACAATTCCATCTTCTTTTATCTGATCCAAACCATTCCTGACTGAATGAAACCGGGTAATGCCACCTTCAACAATTATGTGGGGAATGT
>DASRQG010000289.1:0-3627 GCA_035645995.1 Mariniphaga sp.
TCCAGTCGACAAGGAAAGCACAGGTACTGAGTATTTTGATGATTTCGTAATTTTTGGTGGAAGAGAAATATTAATCAATTCGGGAAATTTTTTGGGAGGAAAAATAACATCTATCTTCGGAGGTGCTGAATATGATTTAAGACAAACTATTCTGTCGGATAACGGAGCTGTTATCGATTGTGTTTGTATATTCGGGGGTAGTGGTTTTAAAATTCCACCTGACTGGACCGTTAAAAACGAGATATCAACAATATTTGGAGCCTTTACCGATAAACGCGGAATGCTACCTCACGAGCGGGATATAAACCCTTCGAAAACGCTTGTATTAAAAGGATTCAGTGCTTTTGGAGGAGTAGAAGTTAAATTCGGTTGATTGATCAGGTTCACTTATTAAAACATTTACCTACACTTTATTTTTTATTGTACATTTAGTTTTTATAATAGATTAAATGGGTTTTAAACATCCTTTTATATCGAATCCCAGGCTTGTAATATACTATTTTTCCATTTGGGCAGCTATTATTACAGCAGAAGTATTGGTTAACTGGTTCGCCTATAATAATGATCCGGTAAAAGCACTTGCTGAAGCCATCTCTTTGCTCCTTACTTTTTCAATTCTGGGATTATCAATTTGGTATGTTATCAAATCTGGCTCTGTCGAAAGATTCAATTTCATCCGCATATTGATCTATCATTTCATAGCTGCTACCATTCTTATTTTCATATGGCTCTATTTTGCAACAATAATCATAAAAATAATACATCCCGATGCAGGTAAGTGGCTGAAGGATAATCTGGCAGCAAATATTTTTGCAGGTTATATACTTTACCTGATATATGTGTTGTTCTTTTATGCTATTAACTATTATCAGGGTTTTAAAGAAAAACTTCGTAATGAAGGAAGACTAAAAGCATTGGTGAAAGAAGCAGAGCTTCATGCTTTAAAATCACAAATCAATCCTCATTTCCTGTTCAACAGCCTCAATAGTATTTCTTCGCTAACTATGACAGACCCTGCTAAAGCTCAGGAAATGGTTATTAACCTTTCTGATTTAATGCGATATTCCCTAAAACATCACCAGGTCGATATGGTTCCTCTTTGTGAGGAGTTACAAAACAGCCAGCTGTACCTCAATATTGAAAAGGTTCGGTTTGGCTCCAAACTAAAAACTCACTTTAAAATTGAAGAAAGTTGCTCGGATGCTGTAATTCCAAATATGATTCTCCAACCCATTTATGAAAATGCCATTAAGCATGGAGTTTATGAGGCAATTGAACCGGTTACTATTAGCACATGCTGTACAAGGCAAAATGGGATGCTAAAAATAACCATCAGCAACAATTATGATCCTTCCACCATTACGCGTAAAGGCGAAGGAATCGGACTAAGTAATATTCGCGACAGACTTCAGATAATCTTCGGAAATCCTTTACTTTTGAATGTTGAAACCAAAAACAATCAATTTAAGGTTACAATCACGATACCTCAAAAATAAACTTACTATGACCAATATAATACGTACCATTATTGTTGAAGACGAAGAACCGGCACGAAATTTATTAAGGACATTTCTTGCTGATGCTGATAATATTGAAATCATTCAGGAATGCGAGAATGGCTTCGAAGGAGTAAAAGCAATCAATGAATTAAAGCCCGATTTAATATTCTTAGACATCCAGATGCCTAAAATAACAGGATTTGAGATGCTTGAACTCCTGGATTATAAACCACATATAATATTTACTACTGCCTACGATCAATATGCCCTCAAAGCTTTTGAATATAATGCAGCAGACTACCTGCTCAAGCCTTTTTCGAAAGCCAGACTTTTAGAAGCTGTCAGTAAGATAGTTTCGAGAATCTCAAATAACGAAAATAATTCCGACATAACAGATAAACTCAACAATTTTCCACGGGAAGAATATCTTGATCGTATTGTAGTTAAAGACCGACACAAAATATATGTCATACCTGTTGATGAAGTTAACTTTTTTGAATCGATGGATGATTATGTGATGATCTATACAAAAAAAGGCCGTTACATTAAACAAAAAACCATGAAGTACTTTGAAAACAATCTAAACCCAAAGGAATTCATCAGAATTCACAGATCACATATCGTCAAAACCACAGAAATAAATGAGATTCAGCAATATGAAAAAGAGGCTTACATCGTGATTTTACATGATAAAACTAAATTAAAGGTGAGCAAAACAGGATATAAGGTATTGAAAGATGTACTGAATTTCTAATAAAAAGTGTAACTTGATTACACTAAGTAAAGCTGATATGGGAATCTTTATTGCTGTTCTAATAATACTTATTTGGCTTCTTCATTTAATCTACATCCTCATTTTTGCTGAGGTTAATTTAACTTCACCATTATTATACTTGCATATACTTCTCCAAACCTATTTTTATACAGGATTATTTATCACAGCTCACGACGCAATGCATGGCACTGTTGCACGAAACAGAAAAGTTAACAATACAATTGGTACAATAACGACAACCTTATTTGCCTTTCTGTCGTACCGCCTACTTTCCCGCAAACATTATCAGCATCACCTTCATCCCACTACTGAAGATGATCCTGACTTTTCCCCCCACAGCAATAATTTCTTTGTATGGTGGTTTGTTTTTATGAAAAATTATATCACCTGGATTCAATTAGTTCTGATGGCAATCATGTTCAACATATTGCTTATCTGGTTTTCAGAGATCCGGCTTATCCTTTTTTGGGTACTCCCTGCTTTGTTATCTACGCTCCAGTTGTTTTTCTTCGGAACGTATCTTCCACACCGGCGGCCATTCACCAACAATATGCAGCCTCATTTCTCACGTTCATTTCCCAAAATCCATTTTGCTGCTATGTTAACCTGTTATTTTTTCGGTTACCATTGGGAACATCATGAATCACCTACTACCCCCTGGTGGAAGCTTTACAAATTGAAAAAATAAGGATTGTCTACTATCAGCCAATTATTGCGTCTATATCATCTGGTGTATATTCGGGTACTGCACCTTTCCGTGAGGCAACAAATGCACCGGTCGCTGCAGCATAATCCAGTGCTTTTTCCGGAGCCAAACCCTTCGAAAATGCTGCAATTAGTCCGGCTAAAAAAGCATCACCAGCTCCAACCGTATCTACTGCCTCTACTGTAAAGCCCGGATGTGCGTAAAAATTATCGTCATAATACAGCAATGCTCCATTGGCACCTTTGGTAACACAAACAAGCTTACAGTCATAATGCATTGACAACCACTCTGCCAATTCCTTTTCCGTCCCACTTTTTTGGTTCCAATCTGCGATTATGCGTAGTTCATCATCGTTTAGTTTTATAAAATCTGCTTTTAGCATTAACGACTCCACCAAAATCATATCATCATAGGGAGGCCGAAGGTTTACATCAAGAAGTTTGACTGCTTCCGAACTTTCAAGTAATCGCATTAAGGTTTTACGTGTAGTTGGATTACGTGAGGCAAGGGTGCCAAAAATTATCAGGTCAGCTTCAACTACAGCATTGTCTATTCCCTCAACATATTGCAGATTATCCCATGCAACCGGTTCACATATTTCATAATCTGCATTTCCATTTTCATTGATATGTACAATCACTTTACTG
>DASRQG010000290.1:0-4032 GCA_035645995.1 Mariniphaga sp.
CCAACTTTAGTATATTCCTGTCCTTCTGCTTTTCTTTCAACTTCAAAACCATAGTTGTTGGTTTCTGAAGCTGTTGCCCAGCTTAGATTAACTTTTCCATCACTTACTGATGCTGTAAATGATGCTAATTCTACAGGAACCACACCGGTTACAATTGTCTGATAATATGCAACGGCTGCTCCAAAACCTCCGGCTGTAAATGTTTGAGTAGCTGGTGGTGGAGTTCCATAAACTGGTACGGAGCCTGTACTCCATCCTGCAGCTGCTGTCAATTCACCAAAAGAACAAGTGATGGGGTAAGGTGTAATCCCCTGCTGATTAAAATATTGTGTACTTCCGTCCCACTGAGCATAGATAACATAATATTTACCGGCAGTTAAAGGTACATTTATCGAGCCTGAACTATACCAGCCTTCACCAGGCCCTTGATTTGGGACTTCAATTGCATGAGCTAAATTATATGTTCCAACCTGTGCATCCCCTTCATACACACAGAACCATAAGTTTGACTGGACAGTAAGATTAAGATATAACCTGTGTTCGGTTAAATTTGTTGAAGTATTGCAGGTAAAAAAATTCCCTCTTGCCCTTTGAGGAAAAGGACCAAAAACGAATGCATTGCTGCCAAAAACTTCTTCGACATCAGTAGTTGTTGTTTGATGAACTAATGATGGATCAGTCTGTACCGACGGCAGTTTATCATCTGACTGAATATTCTCCTGAGCAGAGGAAGGTAAACTAAAATATAGGATACACAAAAAAAGAATTGTAATGATTTTACTCATTATACCTCCTGGTTTTGATTATTGTACTAAAAGATCCCCTCTTTTTAAATTTCGAACCAGTATATAAGAGATTTGTTTTTTTTAATTCTATTTCCCCTACAAGTAGTAAAAGCAGAAATTCAATTTCTTTTGTTTAACGTTAATGATATTTAATTAATTATGCAACATTTTTTTTGTAAAACATTATCACTGCTTATAAAAAATTATTTTTGATTTCCAGACTTACCTTTTAAATAAAAAAGCCCCGCCTGCAAAGACGGAGCTTTAATAAGTAATTAGAAAATAATTACTTGGTAAGTATCATTTTCTTTGTTGATGTAAAATTTGAACCATCAAAACCGACTGCATCAATCGTATAAACATAAACACCGCTGTTAAATGCAGAAGCATCGAAGTTAAAGCTGTGTACTCCTGCACCAAGGTCTCCGTTTACTATTGTTGCTACTTCCTGACCAAGTATATCAAATACCTTTAGTGTAACTTTTGAATCCGATGCCAAACTGAATTCTATCTTTGTTGTCGGGTTGAATGGATTAGGATAGTTTTGAGAAAGAAAATATGAAGTTGGTCCGAAATCAATTTCAACCTCAACTTCATTTGAGTATTCAAATGTACCATCGAAATCAATTTGTTTCAGTCTGTAAATATAATTTCCGGAGGTTAAAGAATTATCAATAAAGTTGTATCTTTTCACTTCTGTTGTAGTTCCATAGCCGGGAACAAAACCAATTTTTGTAAAGTTTTGTCCTGCAGCTTTTCTTTCAACTTCAAAACCATAATTATTGGTTTCACTAGCAGTCTGCCAGTTGAGGTTAACTTTTCCATCAATAACAGATGCTGTAAAGGATTTTAACTCTACAGGTACAAAACCTGTAAATGTACCGCCATTAGCAATAGCGTGCTGAATCATTTTTGACAACACTTCTGTAAAATTACCATCTGTAAAGTATCTTGGATCTAACAATATTGTAAATGCATTAAAGCCTGCTTCAACGGTTCCTACTGCAGAAACAGTATCAGTCATACTTCTACCGGTATATTGATATAATACAGCATTGCCTAATGGCTGAACAGCATCCGGCCAAAATCCTCCGCCGGCAGGTGATGTTGTATATGGTCTGATAGTTCCATTATCAATACCAACACCTGTTATAGAATTTTGACCTGAAACATTACCATTATCCACACGGTAATTGTACTTTAGATAATTTTCACATAAATCTAAATCCTGAGCTGCTGAACCTATACGTGAATAGTTATATCCCTGGTCAGCACCCATAAAAATCAGTGTTCTTTTATCTCCTGCTGTTCCTCCGCTCAACCAGGCTTTTAAAGAATCACGGGAAGTAGCACTAAGGTATCTTGTGGATATATCATCAAATGAAGTTTCCTGAATAATTATTGATTTATATAAACCTAATCCGGAAATAGTTGTACTTGCATTAAAAGTAGCTAAATCATAAGATGCAGGAAGAAGTGCATTTAATGCATTGAGAAGTGAATCTCTATCTGCAAGACGTTTTGCCAAGCTTGTTACAACTGTAGTATCATGAATAAGAACTAAAACATTTGCACCAGTCCAATCAAGATTAAAAGATTCATCTACAGAACTATTAATAACAACAGCAGGATTTCTTTCCTCTTTTTCTTTTTCAGAGATTTCATCTCTGAAATTTTCCTGGGCAAAATTTGGGGTAAGGATAAGAAACAATAATGAAGTGAAGAGTATAGTAAATGCTTTAGGCATATAAGACCTCCGGGATAATGTTAAAAATTGCTTGGAATTTCAAAGCAACGTTAACGAAAGTTTTTTAATTGTGCAAGAAATATTTTTGAATTGAATTCGTTTAAGCTTAATTCAACAATTCATCAATTTAAAATAACAAAGCCCCGCTGCAGAGACGGGGCTTAAGATTAATTTTAAGAATATGATTACTTGGTAAGCATCATCTTCTTTGTTGATGTAAAGTTAGTACCGTCAATTCCTGTTGCTTCAATTCTATAGAAATAAACACCACTGTTAATTGCAGAAGCATCAAAATTAATGTTATGAATTCCGGAATCCAGGTTTTCATTAATTAATGTTGCTACTTCCTGACCAAGAACATCAAATATTTTCAGTGTAACTTTTGATTCAACAGCTAAACTGAATTCTATCTTAGTGGTGGGGTTGAACGGATTAGGATAGTTCTGTGCCAATGAATATACAGCAGGCATAGGATTAACTTCCACTTCAACTTCTTTTGAATACTCAAATGTACCATCGAAGTCAACTTGCTTCAATCTGTAGATATACTTACCAGAAGTAACAGAGTTATCAACAAAATTGTAATTCTTTAACTCAGTGGTGGTTCCATAACCAGCTACAAAACCGACTTTTGTAAAGTTTTGTCCTGCAGTTTTCCTTTCAACTTCGAAACCGTAATTATTTGTTTCCGAAGCAGTCTGCCATTTAAGATTAACTTTTCCATCAATTATAGATGCTGTAAATGAAGCTAGTTCTACAGGAATGACAGTTGCAGAAAGTCTGACAATTGAAAAATTACCCTGATTACCTGAGTTTGCAGTCATTCCGTTTCCCCAGCATGCACTGAATAGTGTTCCATAACCGGGTGTGGTTGTTCCAACAGCATCAGTGCCTTGGCTGTTGCCGGTGCCAGATTGACGTATCTCAATGAGAAGATGACCTCCTGTGTATAGGTAATTTGAATCGAAAGGTATCTCCGGTCCAAATTCATTTGGCGCATTACCATGAGTGTAAGAGTTTGCAGGTATATATAAACTGCCTGATTTTACCTGAACCTGGTTTCCAACAACATTGGCTGCAAAGTTACTTAAATCTCTGTCAGCAGGATGAACACTTCCGCTGAGATAAATATTATAATCGGTTATTGTTACATCTGATGGAGGCCAGTCAGAAGCAGCAGATGGTGGAATTCTCCAGCTCAATCCCTGTATCTCCTTGTCAACAAGACTTGTCAGTAAATCTTCATGAATTAATAATTGGTATGTTCTGGCACCTGTATAAAGCGGTCCAAGAAATGTTGCGGTTCCCGGTACGTTTGTGTAATCAAATGGTACAACGAGAAGAGGAGAATTTGGATCTAATTCAGTTCTGAAACTCCAAACCGGGCCAACATAAGTTCCTGTACCATCAGTTTCATTTACTCTCCAGAAATATTGTGTATAATAATCCATTGTACCGGGATCAAATGTTGTAACGGGTACTCCACTGTAAACTGAAGTT
>DASRQG010000291.1:0-6564 GCA_035645995.1 Mariniphaga sp.
ATGCTTCACATTATAGTCATAGGTATCGGTGATCCATTGGCCTGTCCAGTTTTTTTGGTCTATCATTCCCATTTCAAAGTAAGCTACAGGTGACCATTCCGACCATCCGCCTTTTTCATCCTTTACCTGTACCGACCAATAGTAACGGGTGAAAGGTTCAAGGGCAGGCCCCTTATACATGGCAGGTATCACCTCTGATTCAACTGTCCCGGAGTCCCACACATTTCCTTCACCCGATTTTACTGAAGCTTCATCCGTGCCAACTACAATCCTGTAGGCTTTTTGCATCCCCCTATCATTGGCTGATTCCAACTGCCATGTAAATCGTGGACTGGTTTCATCAATACCTATCGGGTTTACCAGATATTCACTCTTTAAGCTGCTTACTTGCAATTGGGCAGAAAGATTAAAACTCAGGAAAACTATATGAAGCAACAGGATTGAAATATAATGTTTCATTTTATGGATCATTGATTTATGAATTGATGAACAATATTCAAATAAATATTTGTTTAACTTTAATAAACTAAAAAAATCAGTCAACCACTTTCACACCTTTGGGTGCCTTATATGTAGTTTTAATATTTCCATTTTCTCTTCTCTCATGCCGTACCTCCAGTACCCCGTAAGCAGTCGGGAAGGTACCTTCTACCCACTCAAGGTCTCCCAGATGCGGTTCAAGTTTGATTTTCTTACCTCCCGGTTCTAATACTTTAACACCCAACACATGCTCAGTAAGCCATGCTGTTGGTCCTGATGCCCAGCCATGACAAAGGCTGTGACGGTAGCTTACATAACAATAATCACCGTAGTCGCCATGTACATCCACTTTTCCTACCGGAACCACCTCATCAATACGGGCTGCATTTTCGAGCCACTCAACATTAAAGTCTTCCCAAAAAGTAGTAGCACCTAAATCCAGCATTCCTCCCCAGTACTCCCTGATATTATCGATTGCTCCCTGGTAATCACCTGCCAGTGCTCTTGCCTGAAGCATATAATAGCCATAAAATGTTGACATACGGGCGGCACCATCTTTCGACAGTACTTCCCTATTTGCTTTATCGGGAGAAATTAATCCCGAAAGCGCCAGTAGAGCTGCTGCCTGTTTTGAATCAGTCGTTGATGGAATATGTTTTTTTAACTTTTCGGAAGCATCCACACAAATTGAATGAGTTGCATCATCACCCAGAATTTCGCTGATTTCAGCACCAGCTTCAAAAGCCATAGCCATCATAGCCTGTAATCCGGCATGCACGGCTTCTTTATTACGACTGGATGGCCAGTCTAAAAACCGGTTCCCGTCAAGCACTTCTTTACCATTCTTATCAATCATGGTAGCCAGATGCCGAATTAAAGCTGCATGATATTCCTGTTGTTCCTTCAGGTACTCCAAATCACCCTGGTACTTGTACCAGTCGCGGTGAAGGATGATCCACCACATGGAATACGAGCTGATGCCGTTCATCCATCCCGGAAGTGGCGTCAGGTCACGAGCCAAATCAAGACTTTTAGGAACAACTTCATTATAGCCAAAAACAGAATTCACGGTCATCACCTCCGGATGCAGGTCACCAACCCACACCAATCTGTCGCGTTTAATCCCGTCCCATAAATATTCCTGCATATTAAGGTGCACCGTATAAGCCCCCGTCAGCCAAATTTCATTCAGTCGATCGTCATTGCTCTTAAATGACCCAAGATAGGGGATGTCACGATAGATCAAAGCACCATTAATTTCTTTGATCTCCAATTGTGCGTTCGGCTGCACCAGGTCGATGCGAACAAAACGAAAGCCAGTCTGGCCAAGATCAATTCGCCCTAACCATGGAAGCTCAACTTCAAAGTCACGCATTGCATGATCATTTGTAGCACTGTTCTCCCCTGTATCACTCATCGTTTCAGCAACTGACTCCCCAAACCTCACACGAACTTTACCTGCAGGCTTCTTATTACTGATTGAAGTAACTATTTCAATTCCCCCTTGTAATTCCTTGCCAAAGTCGAGTATAATTCCGGGTACATGTTTACCATCATTAACCAGAGTCAGGTACCGGCCCCGGTTTAAGTCAGCCTGCCCTAAGCCCGGTTCTAATACATTCTGCTGGTTTTTAACAAACTTCCCAGAATTGTCCGATACCCATACAATTTTTTGTGGTGGTATAACTTTACGGCTTAACGGCACTTCCCGTACTTCAGTATATTGTTCAGGATCAAAAACCGGTGGTAGTTGTGCCCACACTTGTCCTCCAAAAATGATTGATAAACAGACGAAGATTGAAAGAATTATTAGCTTCAAAACAAATAAATTTTAGGTTCTACGTTTTTCAAAAGTATTATAAAATTTCTCTATAAAAAATCACAGTGATAAAGATAAGTCTATTTAAAAATAAATTCCATGAACGCTGCCTGCTTTTTCGGAATTTCAGGAAGGATTCATTGTTATATTCAGGCCCGTCATTCGTACTACTCAACATGTCATTAAACTCAAAGTAAATTCAATTCAAACTCAAACCAAACTCAACTTAAATTCAAGTATAATTGAGTTTAATCTGACTATAATCAGAGTTTAGTTTAACTATACCCAAAAGTTGAAAGGACAGTATCAGGAATCAAGACACAAGTTTTACAACTCCAAAGGAGTCTTCTATCTTAAAAAAGGCCGTCTCAATAATGAGACAGCCTCTTATCATTTTCAGAGCCTGCAGGTTAACAACAAATACAAGGTCAGCTAATTAGTTTCTTTTTATGTCAGGCTCTCCAGGGCCTGATCCTGTTAACCTGAGCCAACGAATCATTTACCATATTCACATCTTCAACTATCTGGAAATCGTACATACCCACACAAATAAAATCAGCTCCGTTATTAAAAGCATACTGAAAACCTTCCTGAGGTTTAATTGCACCGGCAGCTAAAACTTTAAAAGCGATCCAGGGCTCTTCAAGGCTATTCATATAATCAATGGTGTCCTGTGGTTTAAAGCAGTACATATTATCTTTCCATTCAGCATTGGGTTGTGCCGACCAATAATTATGATGGTGCAGGGTTTTTACCCAGAAATCGGGTTTAATACCTTGTTCAACGCACCCCATAATGGTTTCAATTCTGTGGGCACCAATACCCGCAGGTTTACCGGCTTTCCTGATCATATCGATCCCTTTAACCAGGTCTTCATAGTTGCCGGCTTTAACCAACCGGTCTGCTATCTCACCCTGACAATACAAAGCGTCGGCATTTGAATCGAGTGATTGTTTCACTCCTTCAATAAAACCATCTTTTACCCCACAATCGGAGATAAACTTCATAACCCCGCCGGTTTCACGCCTGTACTTCATAACAATCCGTGCCAGTTGAGGATTTGTCAGTATAGCATCAATACCACACTGCTCAGCCAATTGCATGGTGGCAATAACACGTTCGTCGGTATGATAGGCTTTAACAAGCTTTGAGACATAAATAAGGTCACGGGAGTGCGCCCACCCTCCTATAAGGTTACCTCCCATGATAATCCTGCAGAGTTCCATGTCGCCAATTTTACCTTTTGGTGCAGGGCCTTTAAAATCGTTCATTGTTGAAAAATTAAACGTCTTTAATGTAGCCCCCGATGTAGCATCAGTCTTTTTGGGATCCAGAAACTTCTCTTCAAAGCTATCCCATTGTTTCTTTTTATAAGCAGCGTATGCAAATGCACCTAAAAAGGGCAGTCCGATCATATCCCTTAAAAGTTCACGCCGTTGAAGTGAAGTAGTTTCTTTCATTGATGGAACAGGGGTACGCGCTTTTTCATCCTTCCATTTTTTGTATAACCTGTCGACCCCAAATGTGTATATTACAGGCAGAAAAGCAAAAAATACCAACACAATCATTTCTATGAATGTCTTGTTGATCCAAAGGTAACTGCCTTCTGTTACTACTCCTAAAGTATAGCCTGGGATTGGAGGGTATGCTACGAAGTACATCAATAACATTATAGCACCAAAAGCAGAAGAGATCCGTACCAGTAATCCTGCCATTAAAGAAATTCCTATCAGAATGAGCCCCCAGGTATTAAGGAAATCTACTACTTGTAATAATGCTGGTGAAGCCGCTATTGATTGAAATATATCAGAAAATATCCAACGTGAACCCATGAGATAATACTCTGCGCTCCATCCGGGATTGATTACTTTAGCTATCCCCTCATATAAAAAATGCCATCCTATAATTATTCGAAGAAAGGTTAGAATATAGACAATTTGGTTTTTCATTTATTACATCGTAATTTTAGTACAATTATATTCATTTGTATAATTATCTGCAACATATTTGCTCCTGAATTTCAATATGTTTAGTCATTTTTCGCAACATTTTAATACCTGACAAAAATTCTAAAGAAATCACTTCATATTTTCAATAAAACCGGCCGTTATAACTTTTTAAGAACAACCAGCCAATCATCGTTCTCACCGGCAGGTGCACTGCCAAGTTCAACAATTTCACCTCCATTAACAGTTGTAACTGAGCCTTTACCTGGTTCACCTCCCTCCCGAGGATTGAACCATTTAACGGAAAACCGGGATTTCTCGTGCCTTAAATCAATTGTTGAGGTAGGTACATATCCTAAATAAACCAAATAAACCTCCCCTACTTTGGCAAAGCAATATTTCTCATGACTGTTTTCCGGGTTATCTATAAGGTCGTTTCTATTTTCCATTTCCCAAAAGGGAACTTTATGATCCTTAAAGAAGCTGAGTGCAATAGCACAATAATCCCATGACCTGTCACGACTCCTGTAATTTTCGGCTTGCATATCACTATCGGGGTGCCGGTTACCAAAATAATACTCTACACCGGCTCCACCTGCCATAATATTTCCCCACAAGGTTTGTTTGCGGATGTCGTGGATAGAATATTTCAGATCCTCATAATCCCCAAACCCGGGATCAGGGGGTACACCAGTGCCGGAAGGATTCTGCTCATCATTTGCCACAACCCATGGTTTGTCGGCTTTGATCGATTCATTCCTCCACTTCAGTGTAAGCCGGTGTACGGCACTCCATTCATTCTGAAGAGATGTTCCGGTAAGTTTAGAATTATCACCCAATAAAGGCTTGTAAACTTTATCCTGATCATCTCTGGGATTTTCGGGATCAGTCCCCTGCGACGGGTATGTATGAATGACAATATGATGTTTGTATGGATCGTTATCATGCAGGTATTGAGCCATATCCTGCCGCTGTTTGGTCGTTTGTGAATTTTCTTCCCCTAAATTCCAGTTCAGGGCAAGCATATATCCAAAACGTGCGATCAATTCTCTGTAGTACAACATTCTTTGAGGCCCCAGGTCACCTCCATCAAGGGATTCAACAACATAGGGAACACCTCTGGCTTTATTGGTTCGTGGATAATGGTCATCATCATTTTCGGTTTCCTGAGTTTTGAAATGAAGGTAAATACCCTTGTTCTGTGCGTGGTCAAAAGCCATCTGCCATTGATCCAGTTTGGAACAATCGTACCGGAATTTTTCATTACGTTCAATAAACGGCCATACATTATCACCATCACCACCGGCATTGTAAGTTAAAAATGAAACAGAATTAAGTCCTTTTGATGCCAGATAATTAAGCGCACCGATCATTCCTTTTCCTTTCTTATCCTGCCATACCGGATCACCTTCTTTCCAGTCGCGCATATGCTCTCTGTAATACTTTAAAGGTACTATTGTACTCCAGATATCACTGTAGCCGGTATAAGTAGCATCAAAGTCGGCATAAGCCAAAAATGTTTCTGGAGAGTCGGAACCTGCCTTCAGAAAATATTCACCGGTACCTTGAAACTGCAGATGATGCTTTCCAACATATTCAAGTCTTCCTTTGCCTCTGAAATCTCTTCCCGATTTATCGGTAGGTAAAACTTCAAAACTACCTTTCAAGCCGTCATAAGGGGATAAACTCTTTGCATACGGCACATCCAATACCGCCACCATGGCTCCTTTCATAAAGGATATTTCATAATTCCAGGTACCTGTTTTATCGGGCGACAGGTGTGCCCGCCATTTGAACCCCCGGTCAGCACTGCTGTTAGCAGCATCACCATCGGCGGCAAAATAACCGGGTACATCATATACAGGGCTTCCTGATTCATGAATAAACCGAACAGTCATTCGGTAATCGGTAAAAGGATTAACTTCTTTGTCCAGTTCATGGGCAAAAGGTCCATTAAGGGTGAGGGTTATTTTATGCCATTGCTTTAATTCTCCTGATAGTTCCACCTCACCATTACCGTCGGCCAACCGTTCGCGAGGATCGGTAAATTTCAGAAGTGAGTATGTATAGGGGAAGTAATTTACTGCAGATTTTGATGTACTTGAACCGGATTGAGCAAAAGCTTCATTTAATAATCCTGTAAGGTTTAATATAATTAGGAATATCAATGTCTTTTTCATCTTATTCTATTATAATTCAAACTCCCAAATTTCAACCATTTTCTTAGACAAAGCGTATAAAGCTTAAAATGCAAAATATTTATTACAATCCTGATACAAAGTTCTTTCAGTACTTTTTGCTCACGAGTTCATTACACCG
>DASRQG010000292.1:0-6496 GCA_035645995.1 Mariniphaga sp.
CATGGCAAGAAGAATTTATAATGTCACCCATTCTGGGTTAGGGAATATCAGGATTATTAATCGGTTAGGTACCAAAAATTATATATGAAATGATTAACGACAGGGACAGATAGAGTTGATGAATCTTTAGAAATGAAACAGCCGCAGGGGCTACCTGCGGCTGTTTCAACAGACAATGCATGTCTGTAAATATAATACTGTACTACGACTGAAGTACTGCCTGGCTGGCATCTTTCAATTTCTTAGCATTCTTATTGTCAGCATCGAGTCCTAAAGCCTTATCAAGAACTTCTACAGCTGATTTGAATTCTTTTTTCGCTTTTTCAACTTCAGCAGTATAGGCATCATCGGCTGTGGTGATCGCTCCGCTACTTACTTTTTCGTTTGCAGCAGTTAATATTGCAACACCTTTCTTATATAATTCATTTCCTTCTGAAACATAAATATTAGCAAGAGCTGAAGTTAAGCGATCTTCTTTCGGAAATTTCTTTACGCCTTCTTCCAATGTAGCTTTATATTCAGCATCTTTGTTCTGCTTCCGTAGTGTAACCGCTTTATAATACAGTGCTGTTTCAGCTTTATAGTTACTCTCAACACTTTTGCTGAACAATTCTACTGCTTTATCAAGTAAATTTCCACGGTAAGCAGCTATTGCTGCATTGTATACCATAGGTTCAGTATCACCTTCAGCAGCAGCAATTGCCTCTTCATAGCTTTTTACTGCATTGGCATAATCTTCAGCTTCATTATAAGCCAACGCTTTATATTCATGACTTTTAGAAACATTTACACCTTCAGCAATAGCTTTATCGAAATATTCAACTGCACCTTTAAGATTATTGGACCTGTAGGCAGCAAATCCAATATTAAAATTGATGGCTGGATCTACCTCTACATCACCAATATTCTTCATGCCCTGATCATAAAGCTGAAAGGCTTTTGCATAGTCCTCAGCCTTCATGGCTTCATTACCCTGGTTGATTAGTTCTGCGGCATCCTGCGCATAAGAAAAAAACGACAGCATGAGAGCGGCCATCACTAATAATACATTTTTCATTTTTCTCTGCTTTTTAGTTATCTTAATAAAAATAATATTTCATTTTGTTAAGCTCCAAATTTAGTAATAAAGTACAAAAAACCTAATACTAATCAAAATCCCCTTTGTGCTTAAATAGTACTATTGGTAAAAACAAATATCCTGCCAGATCTGCCAGGCATTTCCAAACCATCTAGTTATTAAACAGTTTTGGACAAAAAAAAGTTTTAGAGAGACCTGCTACTTTTCCAGGATACCAATAATAATTTTGCAAGTTGTTCTGAAAAAGATTCAAGATACACCGCAGCATTATCTATTGCATCATCAAGAGTAAGGGGTCCGTTTACAAAACTGAATGCACCTGCTGAAAATAATGTTAATACTTGCGGGTCTATTGCCCCGCCTACACCCATAACTGGTTTACCTGCTTTATGTGCAGCATCAGCAACTGCTTTAGGAGCTTTATTATTCAAGGTTTGCACATCAATCCTGCCTTCACCTGTTATCACAAGATCTGCCCATGCTATATGTTTTTCAAAATCCAGGATAGAAAGGATAAAAGCTGCTCCTGATACTAATTCCGCATTCGTCCATGCAAGCAGAGGAACAGTGACACCACCTGCAGCTCCTGAACCTTTAATATCTGACAATTTTTTGCTAATATCCTTCTCAATCAGATGACACCACTGAGTCATTCCCTCTTCCAGCTTAACGACTTGATTGGGAGTTGCACCTTTTTGTGGACCGAACACAGAAGCTGCTCCATTAGCTCCCAGCAGCGTATTATCAACGTCGGTAATTATTTTTATTGACACTACTTCAGGCCATTTACTTTTTTCTATCGTAGAAATACGACTAAGATTACCACCATTACCTTCTACGTAATTTCCCCTATTGTCCCTGAAACGAAAACCCAAAGCCTGCATCATGCCTGTACCTCCATCAACGGTTGCACTTCCCCCTACTCCAAGCAATATTTCTGTGCAGCCTGCTTCAATTGCAGCGGTAATCAGTTCTCCTGTGCCATACGATGAAGTCATCATTGGATTAAGCTCGTGTTGTTTCAGATACTTAATACCTGAAGCATCGGCCATTTCAACAATTGCCGTTCTTCCCGCCTTGAAGTATTTTGAAGTTACAGTCCTTCCTAATGGATCTTTCACTTTAACTTCTACAGGTGAAGCCTTAAATGCCTGTTTCAAAATCTCTCCTGTAAAATCGCCACCATCTGCTACAGGAACCTTACGTACTTCAAATACAGAGGAAACACGTCGGAAGGCTTTTTCAACTACATCAGCAAATTCAAAAGCACTCAAACTACCTTTTAATGAATTGGGTGCTACTAAAATCTTGATTTTATCGTTTTTCATGACTCACCCCTCGTAACTGATAGCACACCTTTTACTTTTTTCATTTTATGAATCAAAAATTCAAGGTGCTCGGTATTATAAACCGATAACTTCAATATTCCTTCAAATTTTCCCCGGTTTGTATTGACATGTATGGAGCGTAATCTTGCACCGGAGTCTTTTGCAACTATATGAGTAAGGTCGGACATAATGTTATCCTCATCGACTCCGGAAATATGCAGTGTCGTAAGAAATGCTCCGGGCGTGGTGGTATCTCTCCATTTCGCTTTCAGGATGCGATAAGGAAACCTTTCTTTCATCTGAGGTGCATTTGGACAGCTATTACGATGAATTTTGATTCCGTCACGAATGGTCACAAATCCAAACACAGAATCACCAAACACCGGGTTACAGCATCTGGCTAATTGATAATTTACATTCTTCAGATCATTGTCAATAATTAGATAATCATCACCTACACCAAATGTAAGGTTCTCAATTGTTTTTACCGGCAGGAGCTCTTCCACTTTAGCACGACTACTCTCCTCCTCCTGCTTTTCGGTAAATAAAGCTTTTACTTCCAGGGTATTCACTTTTCCTTCTGCCAGGGCACAATAAAAATCCATAGCAAGTTTAAATTCAAACTTCCTCAGCATTTTCCGGATGGCTTCATCATTCAGTTCCAATTTCCAGTTTTTAAACTTTCGAACCAATATCTCCCTCCCCTGTGCGGCAACGTTCTTCTTTTCCTCATTCAGACTGGCTCTGACTCTGTTACGCGCTTTAGAAGTTACCAGAAAGTCGAGCCAGTCCATCTTTGGCTTTTGATTGTTAGAGGTATCAATCGACACCTGATCTCCGTTTTTAAGCCGGTATTTTAAAGTTACTTTTTTACCATTTAACATTCCGCCCACACATTTATCACCCAGTTGTGAATGAATTTCATAAGCGAAATCGAGTAAAGTTGAACCGGCAGGCATTTTTTTCAAATCACCTTTTGGTGTGAATGCAAAAATTTCATCCTTATATATATCCATGCTGAAATGGTCGATGAAATCTACCACATTCAATTCAGGATTTTCAAGAATTTCACGAATCCCTGCCAACCAGGTATCAAAACCGGAGCTTGCTTTTCCTCCTTTATACTTCCAGTGAGCTGCAAGGCCTTTTTCTGCTACTTCATCCATTCTTCGGGTTCGAATCTGCACCTCCACCCATCTTCCCTTTGGGCCCATTACCGTGGCATGTAATGATTCGTAGCCATTTGACTTGGGAATTGTAATCCAGTCGCGCATTCTTTCAGGATTTGCCTGATATTGATCGGTTATCAGGGAGTATACTGTCCAACAGTCGGTTTTTTCATTTTCAGCCTTTGAATCCAGTATGACCCGAATTGCAAATAAGTCCATTACTTCATCGAACGACACTTTCTTTTTCTGCATCTTATTCCATATAGAATAGATGGATTTTGTCCGTGCCTTCATTGAGAATTTAAAATCTTTCTCCTGCAATTTTTTCTCAAGTGGCTTAACAAATTCGGCTACAAAACTTTCCCGTTCAATTTCGGTCTCTTTCAGTCGGCCCGTGATGTAGTTAAAAGCATCGGGATTTTGATACTTCAGGCATAGATCCTGCAATTCAGAATTAATTGTATACAAACCCAACCTGTGAGCCAGTGGTGCATATAAATAGGAAGTTTCACTCACCAATCGTTGTCTGGCTTCAGGTGAATATAAATCAATATTACGCATCACCTGCAACCTGTCGGCTGTCTTCACCAAAATTACCCTGGCATCACCGGCAAGTGCCAATAACAGGTTACGATAATTCTCCGGATGTAATTCTACCGTATCAGTTCCCAGTGCATTTATTTTAGCCATTCCCTCGAGAATAGAATATACAGCACTTCCGAAAAGCTGTTCAATCTCTTCCCGCATTACCTGCCGTTCAAGGCCAGCATATGTGATGTTGTGCAACAGGCCGGTAATAACAGAATTAGGTTCAAGGCCTATCTCCGCTGCAATAATGGTTGCGACTTCCAATGCATGCAGCAGGATATACTCGCCGGTCTGAAATTTCTGCATGCCAATGGCCTTGCTGGAAAAGTTAAATGCTTCATCCAGCCGTTTAAGAGCTGCATCATCCCAGGTAAACTTACATACCTGTCTCAGTTGCTCGTATTGATTAATTGCTAATTCAGGAAATTCCATGGCCTGTCTTTATCAAAGCATCCAAAATTACAAACTATCGGTTTCACTGCTTCTTAGCAGACTACAAATATAACACTCTGACGCAACGAAAAAGATTTAAACATGAGAAATCAGGAGATCTGAGCAAATGTGTTATATAAAATGGTACAGTTAAATCTACAAGATTACCAGCATCTAACAAGAATAAAGGGCTGTCAAAAGACAGCCCCGGTGATTTTCCATCATAAAAAATCTAACAAGCTATTCTGCTGTTGCAAGTGTTCGCTGCCGAAGTTCACGATCCAGCATAAACAAACCATTTCCTTTAGCCTCACCCTCAATCAGGCGCAGGCTGTCGAGAATTTCAGTAACATTAGCTTCTTCTTCAACCTGTTCATCAACGAACCATTGCAGGAAGCTTTGGGTGGCATGGTCGCGTTCCTCGTTAGCGATATCAACAATATTATTTATCAATGAAGTAACATGTTGTTCGTGTTGCAGCGATTTTTCCACGACGTCTAAAATACTTTCAAACTCAACCGGCATCTGCTCTATTGCTTTAAGCTGTACCTTTGAGTTTCTTCCCACCACGAATTTAAAAATTTTGTTGGCATGAATAAGTTCTTCCTGGTATTGTACATACATCCAGTTTGCAAATCCGGGTAATCCTTTATCTTCGAACCATGCCGACATCGACAGATAGAGCAGTGCTGAATACTGCTCTGCATTAATCTGATCATTCAATGCGTTAAGTACTCTTTCTTTAATCATGCTGTGTAGGTTTTAATATGAACAAAATACAGAAATGAAACATCCTAAAAAAAGAAAGGTTCAAAAGATTGAACCTTTCCAGTTGATTCCCGGATAAATGTGGAAAGGACCCGGGATTGCGGATTAATTATTCAATAACGCATCAACAAAATACAAAATCTTTTCAATTATTACTTCATTGGAAAATAAAAAGCTGAAGTAGAAATATTTACTTTCATTCCCTCAACGCCAGGCGGGGAAGTTTGGGTGATTTCTATGGGAGAACTGAAAGGATCTTGATGAACAGTTAAATCATGATAATTACCTGATTGGGTTAGTACTACCCTTTGATCGAGGGAGGGGTCAGTAAAACCGTTACCTTTCAGAGATAAATCTATTTTATTATAGTTACCTTCCTGCAATAATTCAGCACTACGAATGGAACCTCCGTCATTTTCAATATAACTTTTAATCTGATTACCATCGCCGTCCTGCGTGACTTTTAATTTTATTTTTTCTCCAACAGAATGTAGAGTCGCCTGATTATTCGAATTTATTTGCTCGAGAGATGTTTCAAGTGCTGATCCGGTTTGAGTAACATATCCTTTATTTTGAATACCATCTTGTGAAACAAAAATGTTATTAAAGGAAAGCCCTGATTGTTCCTGATATAAATTTAATTCATTGATATTTTGTTGTCGGGTAATGTTAGTAAGATTCCTTATAGCCGGATTGTCTACCTTGATTGTAGGATTATTTAGCAGTTCATCCCATTCATCTCCTGTTTCTGATTGTCCTCTAAGTGAAAATGAATATCCGAATAATACGAATAATATAATAATGAATCGCATCATGTGTATCTTTGTCAATGTTGTATTACTACAGCCTTATTATCACCACCTCCTACCTGATAAATATAAGCAGCCATGTTACCTGCCTGCTCAATATGTGCAAAATTAGAGCCAACTCCTTCCTGATAAAGAACTGCAGTATTGAATCCATTATATTGATTAATAAATGTTTGATTGTCAAATAAACCTTTTTGATATAAACCCACTACATTATTTCCTCCTGTCTGCCAGATCTCAAGCCAATTACCTCCGGCTTCTGATATTTGCACAGCAGGCAAATGGGGTGTTGTTATTGCAATTACACCAACCATAGGGTCATAA
>DASRQG010000293.1:0-2250 GCA_035645995.1 Mariniphaga sp.
TGGTTTTAGTAATTTTGCCCACAGTTCTTTGGCATAAAATGCCATTACATACCGGGGCTGATTGGTTTTGACAGCGGGTAGAAGAGGCAGGTAAGCATGCAGGGTTTTGATTGTTGACCCTTTAAAATAATGATCAAAACAATAATTGGCGAAAATAATTACGCTCTTGCTGCGTAACCGAATTTTAGTAGGTTAAACGCTTAATTCCAATGCCAGGCATTGGAACAAGACATCGCCCGGGCGCTGTAGCCACGAAGCAACCCGATCAGGCGGTGCAAGCAAATCGAGGCTAGCTGAAGCTTAAGCTCCGAAACTTCAGTAAAATAACAGGAGCTAAGGTATCGGTCGGTGGCCCTGATCCAGCCGGTGCTCGAAAATTAAGTCGGGGATAAGCATGTAGAAAGCTTGTAGCTTCCTCGTTTGGACGCGGGTTCGACTCCCGCCAGCTCCACTTTATCTGATTTATTGTAATCAATCTCCTTTTTAATCTCAATACAAAAAACCTTCTTGCTGGTATCGACATTACTTCCTACACGAACTGTGTTGCTTTTACAAACTCAGATTCCTGCCATCAATAAAATTCCCAATCTCTCTTACCGGTAATTGATCCAAATATTTATGGTTACATTATCATTACTAAAATCGGTTCCTGTTAAGTTGCGGGTAGATGTATCTATTAAATTCCCCTTCTCATCTAAAGTGGACTCTTTTATAGTTGAAGATAATTCTTCAAGAACACGCAAGGTGTGTTGGGTATTGGTTGTTTCAAATACAAGTGCTTTATCTGTAACCGATACCTCCTTTAATTCAAGATCAAATATATTTTTCACCACCAGCTTTTGTGTTTCCTCATAAATGCGATCTTTATGTGCAGGATGAAATACATTTTTATGATCATAATATTCTCCCTTGGTGTATTCAATTTTTGAAACCTGAAGTATTTCCATGCGTCCGGTATTAGTATCATAAACAATAGTCTGCTTCCGATCATATTCACTAATGGCAGGTGGTAGTGAAATACTAGTATTGATACTCATTCTTTCAGAAAAGGTTGCATCAATTATATAAGTATGGTCATTCAGCATACGTTTTGAACTTGTGAAGTTATTCAACACAACAGGTAAATCCATCTTATTCCAACCCGACATGCAGCCGGTAATAATAAAATTGGACCTACTGCCATCACTATAATCATGAATAGAATTATCCGTTATATTTGCATAAATAACATCATTAATATTAAAAATCGGCATGGCAGTTAATTTGAAATCAGCATCAAAATCGCGAACCGGATTTAAAACTGCCGGACATCTTTTATTCACAAACAACAGAAAAGCCATATGCTGAAATTTCTTTCCAGCATCGGCATCATCAGCATCAAGAATCATAGAATAGGATAAAGAATCTGATATATTAACCAGAATCATCTTTTGATTGACATGATCATACTTTCCAAAATAAACCTCCTCCTCTTCATGTAAGTCATGATTCCTTTGGTAATTCACAATGATAGCTTGTTCGGAGGAATTATTAGTTATAAGGGCAACTTTTGATGCCAAATAGGGTACCGTGAATTGACAATGTTCAGTTTCAGGTAATTCATCCACCTCCTGAAAAGCATAAGGAATGCGCCATGTAAAGGTACCTATATTATTGTTTTCTACATTTTCCAAAATATTTGTATATGGATTTCCATGCCCGGTATTCAATATCGTAAACTTTTTATTTGAACCTTCAATAAGATATCGAACAAATGCATCATATTCTTTACCTAAAGTAGATTTTAATTGACTTTCCACCTGTTCGTCTAAATAAGCCCTCCAAGTCCAGTTTAAAGCTTGTTCATCCCATGTATGATTTGTGAGCAGTTTCGCAGCATTAAGTTTAGATCCTTCACGTAAATTGCTCATATAATGCAAAAAGGTACTTGACAAATTGGCATCAGATGAATTGGTGAAAAATTTTTCCAATACATTACCTATTGGCACAGTTCCGGTATCCCACGATGAACCTAATAAGTCATAAATTGAACTATTCCCGTCATTGCTGTGCAGTGATTCCTTCAAAAATACTTCAGGTTCAGCATCCTTTAGTTCAGTATCATTCCATACCAACCTGTCGGCCAGTGGAGCATGTGCTTCGGCAAAGAAGTAATTGCCGGCAGTAATGGAAAAATATTGATCCTGGGTATAATGCATAAATTCGTGTGCCAGTGTCCTTTGTACCTCCTCCGACGAATAAGCAAAAGTT
>DASRQG010000294.1:0-4697 GCA_035645995.1 Mariniphaga sp.
TAAAAAAAGGAAAGATCAGGTCGGTAGGTGTTATTCCATGCCATTTAACATGCAATAACGGTTCATAAACATGTCTCCAGGAACCCGGATTATTAACCATAATCATTGCAGCAATTGTAAATCCACGAAAGGCATCAAGAGAAATTAAGCGTTTTACTTCGGTCATTTTAAAGTCAATTGGTTAAAAATATAATTTGAAATTACTATCTTCCATGTAATTTTCGAGAAACCAAACATAGTTAATTTGTAGGATATGAAAAACAAAATTATTGTAATTTCAATGTTTTTATCTCTTCTTATAGCTTGTAATCAAACATCAACATCAACAGGTGAAATTAACCTAAGTTGGGAACTGATCAGCAATACCTACTCCGAAGAACCCCAGGCAATGGCAAAATTTTCAATCGAAAACAATAGTGGCAGAACCCTTAATAATAAAAACTGGGCTTTATATTTCAATCAAATGTCACGCACACCACTTTCAACCGATGCCGATGTAGAAATACAATTTTTAAGTGGCGACTGGTTTGTTATGAAGCCGGTTGGTAATTTTAATCTGAATGATGGAGATTCAATTACCATAATAACTGAACATTCTGAGTGGATCATCAAAGAAACAGATGCACCATTAAGTCCTTATTTTGTTTTTTATGATGATGAAGGAAATGAAACTGACATAGTTCCAATTGCCGATTATTCAATTGCTCCATTCACCAAACCGGAGCAAATTAACCGTCATAAAAATGATTTTGAACCCATACCAACAGCGAATCATAATTTCAAAGAAAATCAAACACTGGAATTACTCAACCAGGATGAACTGCTACCAATTATTCCTACTCCGGTCACGCTCAAAAAGACAGGCAATAAAGTTTTGTTTGATGAGCCTGTTCAAATCATCCATCAGGAAGGATTAGAAAATGAAGCAGAATATCTTTCAGAAATTCTGGAAAGCTTAACAAGATCAGCCCCTGCCATCAATCCTGGCAATTCCCCTCAGGGCAATTCCGTTTATTTAGGTATCCGGCAACTAAATGTCAATGGACAATCAAAGGAAGCTTACAGACTGGAAATCAAAAGAAATAAATCGGTTACCATACATGGCAGCGATGCATCAGGTGTATTTTATGGCATTCAAAGCCTGATCTCAATGTTGCCAGTTGAGATTTTCAACGGCATCGAAACAGGAATAGAACTGGATGAGGTAGTTATTCAAGATGCCCCTCGCTTTGAATACAGAGGTTTACATGTTGATGTTGCAAGAAATTTCCAGTCCATAGAAACTCTGAAAAAAATTATTGACATCCATTCCTTCTACAAATGCAATTACATCGTTATTTACCTGTCAGAAGATGAAGGCTGGAGGATTGAAATTGATGGATTACCCGAATTAACGGAAGTCGGGGCTCAAAGAGGCCACACTTCTAAAGAAGCCAATGAACTGCATCCATCATACGGTTCTGGCCCATTCCCTTATGAAGATGGGAAATATGGCAGTGGATATTACTCTAAACAGGATTTCATTGAACTCCTTCAATATGCCCAATCAAAACATGTTACTATAATACCGGCTATTAACTTTCCCGGGCACTCCCGTGCTGCTATTAAATCGATGGAAGCACGCTACCAAAAATATATGGACCAGGGTGACGAACAAAAAGCAAATGAATACCGGCTAATTGATCCGGATGATGAATCAGAATACTTATCAGCTCAGTGGTATGACGACAATGTGGTAAATGTAGCTCGTGAATCAACCTATCGTTTCTATGAAAAAGTTGTCGATGAAATTATTAAATTATATAAAGAAGCCGAAGTTGAAATTGAATATTTTCAGACAGGAGGTGATGAAGTACCCGAAGGAGTTTGGACAAAATCCCCCATGTGTGCTGAGTTATTAAAAAAGTTACCGGATATCAATGATCCTAAAAACCTACAGGCATATTTTTTTAGTCGTGTTGTAAAAATGCTTAGAAACAAAAATCTTAAAATAGGCGGATGGGAAGAAGTTGCCCTTTTGAAGAATGAAGCAGGAGATTACGAACCCAATAAAGCATTTGCTAACGAACAGGTATATCCTTATGTTTGGAACAATTTGGGTCAAAATACCGATCTTGCCTACAGAATTGCCAATGCCGGGTATCCAGTAATCCTTTGTAATGTATCTAATTTTTATTTTGATTTTGCCTATAATAAAGATCCCCATGAACCGGGTCATTACTGGGCAGGTTTTGTAAATACACGCGATGCCTGGCAGGTAGCTCCACTTCATATGTTTTATACAACCACACACGACCCTATGGGTAAACCTATCGATATAGAAACCGCCTATAATAATATGGAACAGTTAAACGCCTCATCCAGATCAAACATAGTGGGACTTCAGGCCCAACTCTGGAGCGAAACCATCAAAGGCCCTGAAATGCTTCAATATTATTTGCTCCCCAAACTTATAGCCTTTTCTGAAACTGCCTGGGGAAAGGAACGAAATTGGGAAACAATCCAAAACCGTAATGTTCGTGAGCAGGAAATGGATAAGGGGTGGAATATTTTTGCCAATACCCTTGCACAAAAAGAGCTACCACGACTGGCACATATTTATGGAGGTTATAACTATCATGTTCCTGCCCCAGGTGCACAAATTAATAATGGGATACTTGAAGCCAATAATGCATTTCCTGGCCTCATAATTCGTTATACTACCGACGGAAGTGAACCGGATATGAATTCACAGGAATTTACTGAACCGGTAGAGGTAAATACTAATGTCCGGCTTAAGGCTTTTGATTCAGCAGGTAAAAGTAGTTTATCCGTAGAAACAGAATAAGGGTATTACCTTTTGTTCCTAAAAAACTCCTGTATGAGTTCTGCGCATTCAGTTTCCAGAACTCCTCCTTTCACTTCTGTCTTTGGATGTAAAGCTGCCGGTGCATATTTATGAAATCCTCTTTTAGGATCAGATGCACCATATACTAATCTACCGGTCTGTGCCCACCCAATGGCTCCGGCACACATTACACATGGCTCCAGGGTGATGTATATTGTGCAATCATTTAAATACTTCCCGCCAAGCAAATTAGCTGCTGCGGTAATAGCCTGCATCTCTGCATGCGCTGTAACATCATTTAAAGTCTCTGTGAGATTGTGTGCACGTGCTATTATTTTATGATTTGCAACCACTACAGCACCTACCGGAACTTCCCCCTTATCAAAAGCCAGAAGTGCTTCGGCAAAGGCTTTTTTCA
This sequence comes from Mariniphaga sp., assembly GCA_035645995.1. Taxonomy (GTDB): domain Bacteria; phylum Bacteroidota; class Bacteroidia; order Bacteroidales; family Prolixibacteraceae; genus Mariniphaga. The sequence goes on from DASRQG010000294.1 coordinate 3,246, forward strand.
TAAAATATTCATCACTAAAAAGTTCTATCATCCTACTTATTATTTGGTGTTGATTCGAACGGATGAAATTGCTAAATTCTTCTTATTTTCGCAACAATATCTATAAAAACTGATTTTATGTACAGGACACATACGTGTGGGGAATTAAGAATTGAAAACGTTGGCCAAACAGTACAACTTGCCGGATGGGTTCAACGGGTTAGAGATCTGGGAGCCATGTCATTTATTGATTTACGCGACAGATATGGTATCACTCAGTTAGTTGCTGACGAAGATACACCTGACAACATCAGGCAGGTTTTTGAATCACTTGGAAGAGAATTTGTAGTTCAGGTTACCGGAACTGTGAGAGAAAGATATAGTAAAAACAAAACCATAGCTACAGGTGACATAGAAATTATGTTGCAGGAAATAAAAGTTCTTAGTCCTTCTGCTGTACCTCCATTCACCATTCAGGATGATACTGACGGAGGTGATGAGTTACGAATGAAATACCGCTATCTCGACCTCAGGCGAACTGCTGTACGAAAAAACTTAGAATTACGTGCAAGTATGGCGCATTCTATTCGCTCATACTTAACTGAAGATGGTTTTATTGAGACAGAAACTCCTGTATTAATAAAATCAACTCCTGAAGGTGCACGTGACTTTGTGGTGCCTTCCAGAATCCATCCGGGAGAATTTTATGCATTACCTCAATCCCCCCAAATATTTAAACAACTGCTAATGGTGGCCGGTTTCGACAAATACTTTCAGATTGTAAAGTGTTTTAGAGACGAAGACTTGCGGGCCGACCGTCAGCCAGAATTCACTCAGATTGACTGTGAGATGTCTTTTGTTGAACAGGAAGATGTGCTAAATACTTTTGAAGGACTTACAAAATACACCTTCAAAAAAGTGCTTGGATTGGATGTTGATGACTTTCCAAGAATGGCTTATAGTGAGGCACTATCCAATTATGGTTCAGATAAACCTGATATCCGTTTCGGGATGCTGATAAAGAATTTATCGGAGCAGGCTTCAGGAAAAGGATTTCCTGTTTTTGATACTGCTGAATATATTGGAGGTATTTGTATTCCTGGTTGTGCAGGTTATTCCAGAAAACAAACCGATGAACTTACAGAATGGGTCAAACGGCCACAGATAGGTGCAAAAGGGCTTGTTTTCGTTAAATATATGGACGATGGAAGTATTAAATCTTCGGTAGATAAATTCTTCTCTCAAGAGCTGTTAATGCAATGGATAGAAACCTTTGATGGAAAACCAGGCGATTTATTACTTATACTGGCAGGTATAAAAGATAAAACGCTCAAAGCATTGGGAGAATTGCGTCTGGAGATGGGAAACCGCTTAGAATTAAGATCCAAAAATTTCTTTAAACCATTATGGGTGATTGATTTTCCATTACTTGAATGGGACGAAGAAGCACAACGGTTCTTTGCAATGCACCAT
>DASRQG010000295.1:0-3465 GCA_035645995.1 Mariniphaga sp.
AAGTATGATTCGGGATGGACTGCTGAATTGTCGAGCGGATTGTTACTGTCAGGAATACGCAGGAAGGCTGCAGCCTGTTCAAAAGCTTTAGGGCCAAGTCTTGGCACCTTTTTAAGTTCTTCTCTTGATTTGAATGCACCATTTGATTTACGGTAGTCCACAATATTCTGTGCAAGTTGTGGCCCTAACCCTGAAATGTAATTGAGAAGATGCATACTTGCGGTATTCAGATTTACACCTACTGAGTTGACGCTTAATTCAACAACAGTATCCAACGAATTTTTTAGTTCTTTTTGGTCCACATCGTGTTGATACTGTCCAACGCCAATACTTTTAGGATCAATTTTAACCAACTCTGCCAATGGATCCATTAACCTTCTTCCAATAGATACTGCTCCTCTTACCGTAACATCATATTGTGGGAATTCCTGACGTGCCACAGGGGAGGCTGAATATACTGAAGCACCATCTTCATTAACGATAAATACTTCAATTTCACGTTTATACTTCAGGTTTTTCACAAAGTATTCGGTTTCTCTGCCGGCAGTTCCGTTTCCAATAGCTATAGCATCAATCTGATACATCTCTACCATAGACGTCAACTTTTTGGATGCCATTCTCTTATCGTCTTGTGGCTTATGTGGATAGATGGTGTCGTTATGTAATAAATTTCCCTGTTCGTCGAGACAAACAACCTTACAGCCTGTTCTGTATCCGGGGTCAATAGCCAGAATCCTTTTTTGTCCAAGCGGGGGAGCTAAAAGAAGTTGTTTAAGATTTTCAGCAAACACACCAATAGCTTCCTTATCGGCCTTTACTTTTGAAAGTGCTCTGAATTCAGTTTCAATGGAAGGCTCTATCAGGCGTTTATAACTGTCAGCGATTGCAGTTTCTACATGATGTGAACTTTCGGTGGCACCCCGTAAAAAGAACCGGTTAAGATGATCTAAGGCATTCGAATCAACCGGTTTAACTGAGATACGAAGAAAGCCTTCTTTTTCGGCTCGCATCATTGCAAGATAGCGATGTGAAGGACATCTCTTCAATGGCTCCTGCCAGTCGAAATAATCACGATATTTTGCAGCCTCCTCTTCCTTTCCTTTTATAACTTTAGAGGTAATAACTGCTCCCTTTTCGAATGCTCTCCTGACAATATTCCTGGCAGTTTCATTTTCACTGACCCATTCTGCTATTATATCGCGAGCACCTGCCAGTGCCGAATCAACATCCACAATTTCTTCAGTTAAAAATTTTTCTGCTCTTTCTTCAGGATGTTGATCGTTTTGTTTCATTAAAATCTTAGCCAATGGCTCCAGTCCTTTTTCCCGTGCAACAGCAGCTTTGGTTCTTCGTTTTGGTTTATAAGGAAGATATATATCTTCAAGTTCAACAGGATTATAACAGGTTTCAATGCGTTGTTTTAATTCGGGAGTTAATTGATCTTGCTCATTTATGGATTTTAAAATTGTTTCTTTTCGTTTTTCAAGATCAGTCAGCTTGTCAAGTTGCTCTCTTATTTGCAGTACCTGAACTTCATCGAGGCTGCCGGTTTGTTCTTTCCGGTATCTCGAAATAAAAGGAACAGTTGCCCCTTCATTTAACAATATGATGGTATTATTTACCTGGCTGATGTCAATATTTAAAGTACCGGCAATAATATTTGCAATTTTCGAATCCATAAAAGCTTGTTATTTTTGGAGAACAAAGGTAGAAAGATATTTTAAGAGGAAACTGCAACAAAAATTGTTGTCTTTTATTAATAATTAATGTGCGGCAAAACACTGGAACTCTTTTTGCCCTTTCACAATTTACTCTTATTTTTGGAACCTGTTTTACAAATATACTAATATCATGTTTGAAAATTTATCGGACAAGTTAGAGCGGTCGTTTAAACTCTTAAAAGGCCAGGGGAAGATTACAGAAATTAATGTTGCAGAAACCTTAAAAGAAATTCGTCGTGCCCTGCTCGATGCCGATGTCAATTTTAAGATAGCTAAAAGCTTCACAGATGAAGTAAAAAATAAAGCACTTGGCCAAAATGTTTTAACAGCAGTTAAGCCTGGTGAATTAATGGTCAAGATCGTTAAGGACGAGCTTGTACAACTAATGGGTGGTGAGTCTGCCGGTATTGATTTAAGCGGGAATCCATCTGTCATATTGATGTCCGGCCTTCAGGGATCAGGTAAAACTACCTTTTCAGGAAAACTTGCTAATATGCTTAAACGCAAAAAAGGCCGTCATCCTTTATTAGTTGCATGTGATGTATACAGGCCTGCAGCTATTGAACAGCTAAAGGTATTAGGTAGTCAGATTTCAGTCCCTGTATATTCCGAAGAAGGAAGTATGGATGCTGTTAAAATTGCTCAAACTGCAGTCAGGGAGGCAAAGAAAAATGGGAATGATGTAGTTATTATTGATACTGCCGGCCGTTTAGCCATTGATGAGCTGATGATGAAGGAAATATCGGCCATAAAAAAAGCTGTGAATCCCAACGAAATTCTTTTTGTTGTTGATTCCATGACCGGACAGGATGCCGTGAATACTGCAAAAGAATTTAACACGGTTCTTGATTTTGATGGTGTAGTACTCACAAAGCTTGATGGTGATACACGAGGTGGTGCTGCTCTTTCAATACGCTCGGTAGTAGAAAAACCTATTAAATTTGTGGGTACCGGCGAAAAGCTTGATGCTATTGATGTGTTCTATCCAAGCAGGATGGCGGATCGTATCCTCGGAATGGGTGACATTGTTTCTCTTGTTGAAAAAGCACAGGAACAATATGATGAAGAGGAGGCGCGTAGACTTCAGAAAAAACTTGCTAAGAATACTTTTAATTTCAATGACTTCCTGAAGCAAATCAACCAAATAAAGAAAATGGGAGATTTGAAAGATGTGGTGTCTATGATTCCGGGAATGGGGAAGGCCATGAAAAATATTGACCTCGATGATGATGCATTCAAACATATCGAAGCTATTATTTTTTCGATGACACCTGCCGAAAGGGAAGATCCCGCCTTAATTAATGGCAGTCGGAGAAAAAGAATAGCCTTGGGGTCAGGAACCGATATTCAGGAAGTTAACAGATTGCTGAAACAGTTTACTGAAACCAGGAAGATGATGAGAATGGTATCGCAGGGTAAGAACCTTCAGAGGATGATGGGAAGCATGAAACAACCGGGAGGCAAATTTTAATTCCGGAAATAATTAACGTAATTCATAACTGAAGTCTAAATTTACAGGATGATTTTAATTGATGGAAAAAAAGTAGCATCTGAGATTAAGCAGGAAATTGCAGCTAATGTTGCTGATTGGGTAAAAAAAGGGAAACGAGCACCACATCTTGCTGCAGTGCTTGTAGGGCACGATGGCGGCAGTGAAACCTATGTAGCATACAAAATTAAGGATTGTGAAGAAGTGGGATTTAAATCCTCCCTCATTAGATTCGAAGATGATGTTACTGAATCT
>DASRQG010000296.1:0-3476 GCA_035645995.1 Mariniphaga sp.
CGACCCCCGCGGTAGTGCGTTGCAGCTCTGTAAATTCCGTTTGGGGGCGTGTGGAAAGCTGTATATCGTTCCAATTTAAAATAAATACTATGTGAAAAAAAGGGATTTCCTCAAATTCGTAGGCAACACTGCTTGCATTCTGACGTACTCAACCGTAAGCGCAGCATTTGCTAATAAATGGCGCATGCCTTACCAGATTATCATAATTTCTAAATCAGATTGAAATTCTGACGTAATGCAGTCATAAAAAACACTTGTGAATGGCTGTCAGCTGATAATGCCATGAATACTACGTTCTCACTGCAAAGCTGTGCTATTCGTCGTTAATAAATAACGCCTTTGGAATAGGCAAACAGCATAATTTTAACAATACCCTCGGATCATATGCAGGAGCACCGGTTTTATCATTGTGATAACGGTCATCGAATATGGACATATCAAGTGAATCAATCACATCACTTAGTGTATGTTCAAATGTTCCCGGTATAATCTGTCGGTCGTAGGATATCGCTACCATTTTTGTTTGTAAGTATGAATAATCTTTGTACCGAGCCATACCACTGTCCTTCCTTATTAGATAAAATAAGAAAAGACAGATGTGTTTACATTAGATTTTTCATGAAATGGGACTTTTTCTACAGCTCGTTGTTTGCCTGTTGCTAAGATTGCTTGACTTATTCATTTCCCCCGCCGTCATTTTTAATTTCTTTTGAAGGCTAATACATTCAAACCATCAATTAATTCAAACCCATTAGAATTCCAGAAATGGTGCCCTGTTTGATTTCTATTCCATACAAAAATAGCAATTCCATTTATTCCTTCAAAAGAGAAGATGAATTCTTTGCATTTACTTACAAGATTTCTACCTAAACCTTTATTACGGTATGCTTTGTCTACAGCAAGGTGGTGAATGTATCCATACCTCAAATCAGTAGCGCAAAGTGCAGCACCTATGCATTTACCATCAATTGTTGCGACAAATCCCATTGATTGTGGGCTTGATAAGAATTGCTTAATGCATTCGAATTGATCTTCTTTTTCAATGTTGATTTCGCATTCTGACCATAATTTAATTACATTTGAATGATGGTCTGTTGTCATTCTAATAATTTCAATGTTTTTCATATAAGTAATTCTGTAGAGTACCGAATTAAATCCTGTTGATAATGTATTTCTCTTTCCTCTACAGCTCTCTTTACTGTTCATTTTTCCTTTTTGAATGCCTTCGGCGACCCACTTTCTTTCCAGGGCCAAAGAAAGTAGGCAAAGAACGCCCTGAGAGCCACGCACCGGCTCTTCTGTTCGTGTTTTCACCCGCGGAGCGGCCAAAAACTCGGGGACTCGAACAATGGCCGTGGAAAATTTGAGCGGGTGAAAGCACTCACCGCCAGTTATCGGGGCGGATTCCATTAGCCGTCTTTTTTCCAATAGTGCTCACTACCGTTCGCACTTACAATCTTCTTTGCTTCTAACTTTCCGGATAATATCTTGATGTTTTTATTCCGGTTAATTCTTTTTATTTAATTTCCCGAAATTCTTTCTTTTATTCATGAATAATTTCTATTTATTTTTCTCTTTAATAATTTTCTATAATCAATATTCGAATCTCTTTTCCAAACTCTGCGCGGGTCTTTCTTTCCGCACAAGGCAGATATGGACACTAACGCTTGCAGGCATGCCCGGAGTTTTGTAACCATAATATTTTCATATACCTTAAATCAACTTTGCAAAATTTAGGGCTGCCTTTGTTGTGCGCTCGTTTTGCTGCCCCTCTCTGCGCTGGTTAGCGGCAGGACGCGCTCTTATTCTCTTGATCTCTTTCTTAATTTCTTCGCATCTAATTTATCCTGGTCTCTTCCAGTTGATTCTTTATTCTTTATTAACTCATCTATTCCAATGAAATTAATTTCCACTTCTCCATACGTTCCCCGAACAGAATGTGACAATACTTCATCTATTCCTACACCATCAATTTCATTTAAAATATCAACTCGTAATGGTTCAATTCCAAACTGAATAATATTCCCTTGCTCATAAAATAAAGAATCCGGTAAATCTTCAGACGAAAATCCAAATGCAATCAAAGCGTTTTTAATCTTAAGAACATTATCTTCAGAATTTTTAAATAAAATATCTATATCTTTAGTAAAACGAGGGTAACCATAAAATGATACAGCATAGCCCCCAACTATTACATACTCTACTTTATTTTCTTCTAATAACCTTAATAATTCTTCGAAATGGGGTTGGGTATTCATAAAGAAATTTTCCTGACTCTAATCTTAATCGTTCAACAATATCAAGACACTCAACAGGGTCACTTATATAATTATCATCTTCTTCGGTTTTTTCATGCAGTTTTCTAATCTTTATCTCATATTTCATCTCTTTTTTTCCTTCTCCCGCACACGATGTGCGTTCTCATTTCCCCAGCACTTCCGGCAGCAATATGGCGCCACAACGTTCCGCATTGCAGAAGCCTTTGAGCTGGACCCCAAAGGAATACCCCTTGGCGGAGCTTGTCTCCCAGCGAAAAGGTTTGGGTCGGAGCACAGCGGAGCCGGCAATGCATTGTTAGTTGATGCCGCAACTTATCTCGCTTTTTTATTCCACATTAAAAAGAAACTGTGTAACATTCATTAAATTGGCTCTTTCGTAATTTTTAAATGATACGACACAGCTATAATTAAATTTATGCTTATTTAAATTGGCGGTTGTTGGTTACTTGTACTCGCTGGGAATAGGAATACCAAATCTTTCGCATAAAAGTTTTACATCATACACATCATTTTCATCATGCTCATAGCCCAAGTGAAATAACACTTGGTTTTCTGCATCAATACACCGTACCACTTTGTCACCTATTTCCCCAATGCCACTAAACACGTCTGGGGGGTATGCTTCTCCTTCAAAAACAATGTATCCCTGTTCATTAAATTTAAATATATGAAGATCAATTATTCTACCTTTAGTATCCTTCCAAACCGTGTGAGATGCTGTTGTGTATGATTCAGTAATTTCAGCAAAGCCTTTTTCCTTTAGTATATTGATAAATTTCTTGCCGTTGATTTCCTCCACAAATAAATCAATATCGTTGTGTTCTCTAGTTTCTTCTTTCAATAGGGCATCTACCCCCCAACCACCATCTATCCAGATACTTATTCCATTTTCTTCAGCCCACGTTATTATTTCAATGGCATCAGTTTTATTCACCATACAATCCCTCCGTTCAAATCCAATTTACAAAAAATTGTTACGCATAAATCATCTAATGTTCAGTAACATGAGGCTAACCATTGACCCCAACGACCTGCCCCGATATTGTGGTTTCAACTAACGGGTTGCAAAACAGCCGAAGTGCCTGTGTTGCGCCTGCGGCAGGCATTTTGGATTTTTGCTGTTGTTTGCTGTAAACCGCCCCTCCTAATTGCCTTTTGTTAGCCGCCGCCTTTTCATTTCTCCACTATTTTAGTATG